>NZ_BAABRR010000002.1:0-270223 GCF_039545075.1 Demequina sediminis
CCCCCGCCCCCCCCCCGCCGCGGGGGGGGCGGCCGGCGCGCCCCCCCCCCCCCCCCCCCCCCCCCCCCCCCCCCCCCCCCCCCCCCCCCCCCCCCCCCCCCCCCCCCGCGGGGTTGTCCTGTCTGGTCGGACGGAGCTACAGGCCCGCGTGGAAAGTGCGGGAGAGCACGTCGAGCTGCTGCTCACGCGTCAAACGGACGAAGTTCACCGCGTATCCGGAGACGCGAATCGTGAGCTGAGGGTAGTTCTCCGGGTGCTCCATGGCGTCCTCGAGGACCTCGCGGTTGAGGACGTTCACGTTGACGTGGAAGCCGTTCGACACGTTGTACGCGTCGAGGATGCCCACCAGGTTCTTGACCTGGTCCTCACGGGTGCGACCGAGTCCCGAGGGCACGATCGACGTGGTGAGGGAGATACCGTCCTGGGCCTCCGAGTACGGCAGCTTCGCGACGGAGAGGGCCGAGGCCATCACGCCGTGAACGTCGCGTCCGTTCATGGGGTTCGCACCCGGCGCGAACGGCTCGCCAGCGCGGCGACCATCCGGGGTGTTGCCGGTGTGCTTGCCGTAGACCACGTTCGAGGTGATGGTGAGCACCGACTGCGTGTGCACCGCGTTGCGGTACGTGGGCTGACGGCGCACCTTCTCCATGAAGCGACCCACCAGGTCGACGGCGATGTCGTCGACGCGGTCGTCGTCGTTGCCGTAGCAGGGGAACTCGCCCTCGACCTCGTAGTCCACCGCGAGGCCCGACTCGTCGCGAATCGGACGCACCGTGGCGTACTTGATCGCGGACAGCGAGTCCGCCGCGACCGAGAGGCCCGCGATGCCGCACGCGAGGGTGCGCAGGATGGTGCGGTCGTGCAGCGCCATCTCGATGCGCTCGTACGCGTACTTGTCGTGCATGTAGTGGATGACGTTGAGCGCATCGACGTAGGTCTCGGCGAGCCAGTCGAGCAGCTTGTCGTAGGCCTCCATCACGGTGTCGAAGTCGAGAACCTCGTCCATGATCGGCGTCGAGACCGGGGCGACCTGCTTGCCCGAGATCTCGTCGCGGCCGCCGTTGATCGCGTACAGCATCGACTTGGCGAGGTTGACGCGCGCTCCGAAGAACTGCATCTGCTTGCCCACGGTCATGGCGGACACGCAGCACGCGATCGCGGAGTCGTCACCGCACGTGGGGCGGATCAGCTCGTCGGACTCGTACTGGATGGCCGAGGTGTCGATCGACACCTTCGCGCAGAAGTCCTTGAATCCCTGCGGGAGGCGGTCGGACCAGAACACGGTCAGGTTCGGCTCGGGCGCGGGGCCAAGGTTGTACAGCGTCTGCAGGTAGCGGAACGACGTCCGCGACACGAGCGGGCGGCCGTCCTCGCCGATGCCACCGATGGTCTCGGTGACCCACGTCGGGTCGCCGGAGAACAGCGCGTCGTACTCGGGGGTGCGCAGGAAGCGCACGATCCGCAGCTTGATCACGAAGTCGTCGATGATCTCCTGGGCCTGCGCCTCGGTGAGCACGCCATCGGCGATGTCACGCTCGAGGTAGATGTCGATGAAGGTCGAGGTGCGACCCAGCGACATCGCGGCACCGTTCTGCTCCTTGACCGCGGCGAGGTACGCGAAGTACAGCCACTGGACGGCCTCGCGGCCGTTGGTCGCGGGCTTGGAGATGTCGAAGCCGTACGAGGCCGCCATCTGCTTGAGCTCGCCGAGCGCCTTGATCTGCTCGGAGTTCTCCTCGCGGTCACGGATGATGTCCTCGGTCGAGCGCTCCATGTCGAGCTCGATGCGCTCGACCTTCTTGGCCTCGATGAGAGCGTCGACGCCGTAGAGCGCGACGCGGCGGTAGTCGCCGATGATGCGGCCGCGGCCGTACGAGTCCGGCAGTCCCGTCACGATGTGAGAGCTACGTGCGGCGCGCACGTTCGGCGGGTACGCGTCGAACACGCCGTCGTTGTGGGTCTTGCGGTACTTGGAGAAGATCTCCTCGAGCTCGGGCTTGACCGGGTAGCCGTAGGTCTCGAGCTCCTTGACCACCATGCGCCAGCCGCCGAACGGCATGATCGCCCGCTTGAGCGGCGCATCGGTCTGGAGGCCCACGATGACCTCGTTGTCCTGGTCGATGTAGCCGGGACCGTGCGACGTGATGAGCGCCGGGGTCTCCCAGTCGACGTCGTAGACGCCCTTCTCGCGCTCCTCGGGGAACATCGCGGAGAGCTTCTCCCAGATGCCGGTGGTGCGCTCGGTGGGGCCCGCGAGGAACGAGTCGTCGCCCTCGTACGGCGTGTAGTTCGCCTGGATGAAGTCACGGACGTTGACCTCGTCGCACCAAGCGCCGGCGGTGAAGCCGCGCCAGGCGTGTGCGCGGGGGTCGCCCGCGTCGTCCTGAATGGTGTCGCTGTTGACGGCTTCAGCAGTCATGGCCTGTACTCCCTCTCCCTGGGTGAACGCCCTTGTGGGGCTAGCGGCGAGCGGTTTCTTCCCAGTCCGGGTGACCGGGGGATTCCGACTTCTTCACGGTACGTCCGGGGGCATCGGGAATCCCGGGACCAAGTGCCTGACATTGTTTTCTGTTCTCGTTTCGAGGTGCGTCAAGGGGTCGCAAGGGCCGATGCGGTGGCCGTCAGCGCCACTCGGCCCGGCAGCCAGTCCGCGCCAAAGAGCACGGGAGTGGAGAGCGCGACGCTCACCTCCACGGTGGTCCCGTCGGGGGACGATGCCCGGGTCAGGATCGCGCCCGGCATCCCCTGGCGAGCGGCGGAGGCGGCGAAGTGCTCGCGGGCCTCGTCCGCGAGCCGGTCCGGGTCCAGCGTGGCGGGCCCCTCCCCCACTCCCGTGGCGTAGTACGCGTCGAGGTCGATCGCGTCGGCCGCCGCGAGCGCGGTCTCGTCCGCGACGTGCGCGAGCCGCGCGCGCTGCAGCTGGACGTGAGTGATCGCCGCGACCGTCACCACGGCGGCAAGCAGCACCCCGATCAGCCCGATCGTGAGCACGGTGACCGAGCCCTCGTCATTGCGACGGTCGACAAGCCGGCGTCTCATGGCACGTAGCCGTCGACGGGGCTCGCGGCCGTCGCATCGAGCGTCACGCGCGCGGGGATGACGGCGCTGACGAAGGCGGGGACGCCGGGCAGCGCGACGTCGATCTCGACGCGCGCCCGCACGGTCGAGCCCGCGCTCAGACACTGCGCGTCGCAGTCGAGTTCGACGCGCGCCGCACCGATCCCGAAGTCCCCGGCCACCACCTCGGCGGCCAGGGCCGCCGACTCACGGGCTGCCTGGGTGGCGGCGGCGGGCTCGAGTCCCGCGTCGAGCGCGTCGAGGCCCGTGACGACAGCGGCCCTGGCGGCGGCATACGCCGCGCCCTCGGCGGCGTAGGCGCCTGCCTGGACCCGCGTCATCGCGACCACCAGGTAGAGGATCGGCAGGAGCAACACGAGCGTGAGCGCGAGGAACTCGACCGCCGCGGCGCCGTCGTCCCCACCCGGACCACCCCCGCGCGGCCGGTGCCCGCGCGACTCGTCACGGGGCATCGTCCACCCCCTCGAGCAGCGCGCGCCCGCCCGCCTCGACGCGGCCGCCATCCCACAGCGCGAGCACGGGAACGGACGCGTCGAGGGTGATCCGCACGCCCGCGCGGCCGCCCACGGGAAGGTGTTCGACGGTGACCGTGGGCGCGATCCCCAGCGACGACTCGGCGCACGCGGCCGCGCGCGCGGCGCCGGCATCGTCCCCCTGCCGCGCGACCGCGGCGACTCTCGCCCCCTCCGACGCGCACGCGGTGAGCGTGCTGCGCACGTGAGACGCGAGCACGATCTGCAGCACACCGAGAGCGACCGCCACCACCAGCGCCGCGACCAGCACAAACTCGACGGCGGCGCTGCCGGCGTCAGCCTCCCGTGACCGACTCAAGGGCCGTGGTGAACATCTCGCCGAGCGCGGGCCCAGCCAGTGCCCAAATCGTGGCCACGAGCCCGGCCGTCATCAGCGTGATGAGCACCCAGCCGGGCACATCGCCGCGGTCGTCGAGTCTCCAGTCACTGTCCTCCATGTGTTCCCCCCTTTTCTCATGCGCCCCAACGGAGCGCCACCAGGCCCGGATACAGCGCGAACACCACTGTCACCGGCAAGATCAGCAGCACGACGGGCACGAGCATCGCGATCTCGCGCTTGCCGCCCTCCTCGAGCAGCGCCTGACGCGTGCGGTCGCGGATGTCGCCGGCCTGCGCGTGGAGCACCTCCGCAAGAGGCGTGCCGCGATCGAGCGCGGTCGCGATCGCGTCGCAGAACGCCGTCACCACCGGCTCGTCGACACGGCCGGCGAGTGCGTCGAGCGCCGCGGCCAGGGGGCGGCCCGCGCGCACGTCCGCCACTACGCGTCGCAGCTCCTCGCCAAGCGGTCCTCCGGTGATGGCCGCGACCCGTTCCAGGGCCGCGGGCACGGACTCCCCCGCGACCACCGCGAGGGCCAGCATCTCGGCCGCGGGCGGGAGGTCGGTACGCACCCGCGCGGCGCGCGCCGCGGCACGGCGGGACAGCGCGATATCGGGCCCGATCGCTCCCGCGGCGCCACCGGCAGCCGCCACGGCGATCACCACGACGGGGCCCGCCCCTCGCGCGGCCGCCAGCGCGCCGCCCATCACCAGTCCCGCGATGAGCCCGGCGGCGCCACCGATGAGTCCGTGTGCGCGATGGCGCGCGACCGTCGACGCTGACCCGGCGCGCGCGAGCATGCGCTCGACCTCGGCTGTCGGGCGGCCCCACCGTTGACTCCACCGCAGGATGTCCCCCGCTACGGGGGCGACCACACGCGCGAGCATCGGGGCGGGGGCGTTCGCGCTGCGCGTCGCACGCAGGCGCGGAGCGAGGCGCCTCTCGAGCGAGAACCGACGCGCATCGGCCCACGCCCACACCAGCGCGAGGCCCAGCCCCAACGAGACGGCCGCGAGCGCCGTCATCGGAGCACCCGCTCTTCGACGGGCAGCCTGCCAAAGGCGCGCATGAGTCGGTAGGCGCCCAGGCTTGCGGCGGCGCCGCCGAGGAGCACCATGACCCCGGTGGGCGTGTCGAACGCCTCAAGCCCTCCTGGTCGGGTCGCCAGCATCGCGAGCAGGACCCAGGGCGCCGCGACCGCGAGCCGTGCGGCGTTGACCGTCCATGACTGTCGCGCCTCGAGCTCGCCGCGAATGCGTGCCTCCTCTCGCAGGTAACGCGCGAGTGCGCGCAACACGCGGCCCACCTCCGTCCCGCCCACGTCACGCGCGATGCGCACGGCCTCGACGATCCTGTCCGCGACAGGGTCGGCAAGTCGCGCCTTGAGCGCGTCGAGCGATGCATCGAATCGACCGCTCGCGCGGTAGTCCTCGGCGAACGCGGCGAAGGCCGGCCGCAGGTCCTCGGGACCACGGTCGGCGAGCGCCGCGAGCGCCTCCGGCAACGCCAGGCCGGCGCGGATCCCGGACGCGAGGGTGTCGACGGCATCCGGCCACGCGCGTGTGAGCCGCGAGCGGCGGCGTGCCGCGCGCGCCGTCACCCACGCGAAGGGCGCATACACCGCCGCGATTGCCATGCACGCGGCGACTGCGAGCGACCGCGTCGCGGACCACACGAGTGCGAGCACGACCACCGCGGTGGCGAGGGCGATCACGCCGAATGCGGCGACCGACACACCGTGGATGCCCGCCTGCACCAGCCGGTCGTGAAAGGCGCTGCCGCGCGGATGGCGCCCCTCACGTCGCTGCTCGGGCTCCCACCACGACATCCATACGAGCAGCAATCCGGTCCCCAGCACGAGCCCCCACACGGCGTCCATGTCAGGCAGCCAGCAACTCGTGCAGCACGAGCCCGCGGCTCGCGAATCGATCCGCGTGAGGCGGGAATCCCGCTCCACGCACCAGCTCGCCCTCGCGGGTCGAGAAAATGTCGGACAGCTCGATGGTCCCTGACTCGACGCGGCCCGAGACCCCAGCGATCTCGCGCACGCGGCGCGAACCGTCCGGGGCCATGGCCACGTGGACCACGAGGTCGATCGCCGAGGCGACGGCCGGCACCACGAAGCGGTCGGACACGTTGTCGCCAGCGAGAAGCGGCAGCGTGCACAGCTTGCCGAGCGCGTCCCTCGCGGAGTTCGCGTGGATCGTGCACATACCGGGCAAGCCGGCGTTCAAGGCGATGAGCAGATCAAGGGCCTCCGCCTCGCGCACCTCGCCCACCACGATCCTGTCGGGGCGCATGCGCAGCGCCTCCTTGACGAGGCGGCGCAGCGTGATCTCACCCGTGCCCTCGAGAGATGCCTGCCGACACTGCAGCGCGACCACGTCCCGCAGCGGTAGCGCGAGCTCGAAGACCTCCTCGCACGTCACGACCCGCTCGCGCGCGGGGATCGCACCGGCGAGCGCACCGAGGGTGGTCGTCTTTCCCGCCTGTGTGCCGCCTGACACCAGCACGGTGAGGCCCGCGTGGACGGCTCCCGCGAGGAAGCGCGCCGCCGCCGGCGTCAGGGTCCCGAGCGCGACCAAGTCATCGACGTCCGTGGCCCGCGCGATGTACTTGCGGATGTTGACCGCCCAGTGGCGGCGCGTGACGTCAGGGATGGCCACGTGCAGTCGCTCGCCGCCGGGCAGAGCGGCGTCCACGAACGGACTCGACAGGTCGAGCCGGCGCCCGGCGAGCGCGAGCATGCGCTCGACGATTCCCCTCACGCCCTCCTCGGTGAGGATGATGCTGGTGAGTTCGCTCGAGCCGCGCCGGCTCACGTAGACCTCGTGCGGGGAGTTCAGCCAGATCTCTTCCACCTCGGGATCGTCGAGGAGGGGCTGCAGCGGACCCAAGCCGGCCACGGCATCGGTGATGAGGCGCGCGAGCGCGTCACGGTCGGGCACGGGCGCGGACCCGCTGAGCAGTGCGCGCTCGTCGAAGTCGTCGATCGCCCCGGCCACGAGCTTCTCGACCGCGCGCACGTCGCGTGCGGGATCCACACCGTGATCCCTGATCCGGGCGCGCACGTCCTCCTCGATGCGTGCCAGCGCGTCTGCCCCCATAGGGGGACCATAGCCGCAATACAGACATCGTGGACAGGGATGTGGAGAGGATCCGTGGTTCTCGCCAGACCCGGCGATGACCCCAGAAGTGGGGATAGCGGCGCCCGCCCCCGCCGCCATAGCGTGGCCGTGGACCGGGGCACGTCCATGCATCGGCGCAGAGACAGGAGTGGCCATGCTCTCCAGCAGCCTGGGAGGGATCATCATCGTCTCCTGGCTCGCGGTCAGCCTGGTGGTCATTGTCGGGACGCTCGCGGTCGCGGCGGGCCCGGTTCGCGACGGCGGGCGCACGCCGTGGCCGCTCATCGGGCTGGCGCTCGCGCTGGTCGCGCTGTTCGCGACCGCGGTGTGGGTCACGCTGTGGCCCTCCTCGTGCTACCCCGCGGACGCCACGATCTTCCTCACCCTCGACAACAGCAGCCTCATGACCGATGCGCGGATCGAGGAGGCGACGCGGCTCGCGTGCCGCGACGACGCTCGGCAGGTGGTCGCGCTGTGGGGTGCCGCAAGCCTCGCCGGGATCGCGCTGTGGGCGGTTGCGGCCTGGCGGACGGCTCGCGCGGCGCAACGCCCGATCGAGCAGCGCGTCCTCGCCCGGACGCGGTAGCGGGCCACAGATGAGCACCACCCCCACCGTCGGGCCGGATGCCTAGGCTGGCCTCATGTGCGGCCGCTACGCGAACTTCCTCACCGAGCAAGAGCTCATCGACGCCTTCGAGATCGCCATCGTCGCCGATGACGCCCGGCTCTCTCCCCGCTACAACATCGCGCACACGCAGGAGGCGGCGATCGTCGTCGCGCGCACGCGGGAGAACAGCGCCGCGGAGGGGCGCTCGCTCGAGCTCGCCCGGTGGGGACTCGTGCCGTCATGGGCCAAGGACCCCTCGGTGGGCTCGCGCATGTTCAATGCCCGCTCCGAGACGGTCGCGGAGAAGCCGTCGTTCCGCGCGGCCTTCGCCAAGCGCCGCTGCCTGGTCCCGGCGAGCGGCTACTACGAGTGGCGCACCCAGGCGGGCGTCAAGACGCCCTACTTCATCCACAGCAGGGACGAGTCCCCGCTCGCCTTCGCCGGCCTGTTCGAGTTCTGGCGTGACAAGGCCAAGGGAGACGATGCCCCGTGGCTGGCGTCGTTCTCGATCGTCACCACCGCGGCCCGCGGGGCCATGGAGGAGATCCACGACCGCCAGCCGGTGATGCTCACGCGCGGCGAGGCCGACGCGTGGCTGGACCCGGCATCGTCCCCCGACGATCTCATGGCGGCGATCGCGGCGCCCGCGCCGGAACTCGCGTGGCACGAGGTCGGGCGCGAGGTCGGCAACGTCCGCCACCAGGGCGCGGAGCTCATCGCGCCCGTGTCAGGCTGACCGACCGGCGTCTTCCCGCGCTCCGAACGCCCCTCGCCCCACACGTGGCGCGCGGGAGCCGCCCCCACCCCACCGCTTTACACTTGAGTGTCAGTCCGCATAAAGGAGCAGCGTGATCAGGATCGGGATCGTCGAGGACGACGAGTCGAACCGCGACGCCCTCCTCAACCACCTGGCGCGCTACGACGCGGAGCACGGCGTGCAGTTCGACATTCGCACGTTCACCGACGGCCGCGAGCTCATCGAGGGCTACCGACCGCAGTAGGACATCCTCTTCCTCGACGTCGAGATGCCCGACGTCGACGGCTTCGAGGCCGCCCACCGCGTGCGCGAGGTCGACACGGACGTGGCCATCATCTTCGTCACCAACATGGGCCAGTACGCGATCAAGGGCTACGAGGTCGACGCGCTGAGCTACCTCCTCAAGCCCGTGCCGTACTTCGGGTTCGCGCAGGAGCTCTCGCGCTCGCTCAACCGCCTGTCCAAGCGTGAGTCGCGCGGGGTGGTGCTCACGATCAACAACTCGGTGGTGCGGCTCGACCCCACGGAGATCGTCTACGTCGAGTCCGTCATGCACCGCATCACGGTGCACGCGATGGACCGCGAGTACGCGTTCTCCGGGACCCTCAAGGCCATGGAGGAGGAGCTCGCGGGGCAGGGCTTCTTCCGTTCCAACAACTGCTACCTGGTCAACCTGCGCCACGTGAAGCGCGTCGAGCAGTCCGTCAGCGTCATGGTGGGCGGCGCCGAGCTCCAGGTGAGCCGGCCCCGCCGCAAGGCCTTCCTCGAGGCGCTCGCCGACCACGTGGACGGGCGCTCGTCGTGATCGAGGACGCCCTCCAGGACATCCCCCGGATCATGACCGCGCTCGCGGAGTGGGGCGCATGCGTGCTCTACATCTCGCTCAGCCCCAAGCGCCTGCGCGGCGCGGCCCTGGTCGCCGTGCTGATCGCGGGCCTCGGCGTGCTGATCGGCGTCCAGACCATTGCGGGGGCGCTGCCCCTCGGCCTGTGGTCGCTCGGCATGGTGCTCGCGGCCGGCGCGATGTACGGCCTCATCTGGGCGACCACGGACATGGACGCGAAAGGCGCGGGAGACCTGGTCGCGCGCGCGTTCGTGCTCGCCGAGCTCATCGCATCCTTCGAGTGGCAACTCGACCAGAGCTTCTTCGCCGGCGAGCACTGGGGTCCCGCGCGCGTGTCGCTTGTGATGGTGGTCTACGGCGCCGCGTTCGTGGCGGCCTACTTCGCGGAGCGACGCAACTTCCCGCCCGGCGTGACCATCCCGATCGACGGCCGCATCCTCGCCTCGACGCTGTCGATCGCGCTCGTGACGTTCCTCATGTCCAACCTCAGCTTCGTCACCGACGACACCCCGTTCTCGGGCCGCGCGGGCCAGGAGATCTTCTACATCCGCACCCTCGTGGACTTCGCGGGCTTCATCGCGCTGTACGCGATGCGCAGCCAACGCCTCCAGCTCATGCGCGCGGTCGAGCTGCAGTCGATGAACACCCTGCTGCGCACGCAGCACCAGCAGTACCTGCGCTCACGCCAGGAGCGCGAGGCGGTCAACGCGCGGTATCACGACCTCAAGCACTACATCGCGGCGATTCGCCAGGAGACGGACGCCACGGTGCGCTCGGGCATGGTCGACCAGCTCGAGCAGTCGATCCGCGGCTACGAGGCCGTGGCGGTCGACACCGGCAACGCGGTGGTCGACACGATGCTCGCCTCCAAGACGGCCCAGGCCGAGCTCGAACAGATCACGGTCACGAGCGTGGTCGACGGCACGGTCGTGGACTTCATGGACGTCATGGACGTGGTCACCGAGATGGGCAACGCCCTCGACAACGCGATCGAGGCCACCGCGCGCGTGCCAGAGCGCGAGAAGCGGCTCGTGAGGGTCGCGGTGTACCGCCAGGACCACTTCGCGCTGCTGCGCTTCGAAAACTGGTTCGGCGGCGAGCTCACCCTGGTCGACGGCCTCCCCGCGACCACCAAGGACGACGCCCACCACCACGGCTACGGCCTCAAGAACATCCGCCAGGCGGTCGAGAAGTACGACGGCACGCTGACCGTCAACGTCGAGGACGGCTGGTTCGTGCTGAGGATGCTGGTGCCCATCCCCGATTGAGAGGGGACGATGCTGGGGCCCGGCGGGCGGGAGGGTCCGGGCGGTGCGGGCTCAGTTGAAGCCGACGCGCCACTGCGCGGCGCGATACGCGGCCAGCGTCACCTTGCGGCCGCCGCGGCCGGGCAGCGTGCAGATCTGGCCGAGCGCCCCGCGGCGCAGGCGGCGGTGGAGCTGGCGATCCTCCTCGCGAATGCCGCGCCACAGCGCCTCCTTCGCGACGATCGCCTCAGCGGTGCCCGAGCGCAACAACAGCGTCGAGGACACGGCGCAGATGATCTCGAGGTAGTGCGTCATGTAGCGGTACGCCGGGTGCGACGGGGACACCTCGCGCGCCACGTGCTCCATCATCATGCGATTGATGCGCAACTGCTGGTCGAGCCTGGAGATCATCACCTGCTCCGAGACGGACTGTCCCTCGCGGCCGATGAAGTAGCGGTAAAGGTCGACGTCGAGGTAGTAGATGCGCTCCACGTAGGGCAGCGGCATGTACGCGAAGATGTTGTCGACGTAGAACGTGTGCTCGGGAAGCTCGAGCTTGACGTCCCGCAGCAGCTGCGTGCGGTAGACCAGCGAGTGCATGAGCAGGTACTGCGTCTTGCGCATCCTGCCGACCTCGTCCCACCCGAAGACCCGCGCCTGCGGCAGCACGCGGCGGTAGCGCACCGCATTCTTGCGGTCGCGCCCCTCCTTCTCGTAGACGAAGTTCGAGACCACCATGTCCACCGCGGCGTCCTCGCCGTCGAGGCGCTTGAGCGTCACGATGAGCTCGACCAGGGCATCGGCGTCGACCCAGTCGTCCGAGTCGACGACCTTGAAGTACCGCCCCGTCGCCACCGCGAGCCCGGCGTTGATGGTCGATCCGTGGCCACCGTTGGGCTTGTGGATCGCGCGCACCCTGCCGGGGAACCGCGCCGCGTACCCGTCCGCCACGACGCCCGTCGCATCGCGCGAGCCATCGTTGACGATCAGGATCTCGACCTCGTCGCCGCCCACGAGCAGCGAGTCGATGCAGCGGTGCATGAAGTCGGCCGAGTTGTAGCTCGGCACAACGACGGAGAGTGTGGTCATCGGGGTGGATCCTACAGGTGCGGTCGGGTCATCGGTCGAGGGTCTCGGGTGTGGCCTGCGACACAGTCGCGGGGGCCACGGTCTCATCAGGGGTGTTCTTGAAGATCACCTTGAAGATCGGGAAGAAGATCCAGAAGGCGATCGCCGCGTTAATGATCATCGTGATGACATCCGCGACCGCCTCGCCGCCCGAGGGCCACACCTCCATGGTCCACGAGTAGATGGGCGCCTTGTAGAAGCCCTGGGCCGCGGCGGCACCGATCGTGATGAGGATGTAGGCGATCACGTACCAGAACGCGGCCTTCGCGACCGAGTTGTTGGCCTTGAACGTGATGTTGCGCTGGGCGAAGAAGTTGATGACCTGCGCGATCGCGATGGTGATCTGCACCGCGAGGAAGTACGCGAGGCCGCCGCCCACGCCGGACTCGTCCACCGGGCCGGCCGGGTAGTCGAAGATGTAGTACTGCGAGCCGTCGACGTTCGCGCCCACGGGCCACACCTGGAACGCGATGTCCACGAGCGCGGTCTGGTTGAAGATCGCCTTGAACGCGGGCATGAGCGCGAGCTGCAGGACGGTGACGCCGTTGCTCAGCAGGAAGAACATCGCGAACTGCGCGGTCCCTGGGCGCTTCTCCTCGAAGCGGCGCCAGGCGGAGGTGAGGGGCTTGAGCATCGTTGGTCTCTCTCGGGTCGGACGGGTCAGGCGCGCACGGATGCGGGCGACGAGGCGGGGGCGGAGGCGGTCGAGGCGAGCTCGGCTTCGAGCCGCTTGCTCTCGCGGCGATTGCGGAAGAAGCCGGAGACCACTCCCCCGATCCCGCGCAGGTGCTTGCCGTTCACCAGGGTGACGATCGCGTCGACCATCTCCATGCTGACCGCGCCGTTGGTCATCTTGCCGATCGCACGGAACGGCATGTTGTACAGGAAGAACAGGTTGAGGTCGGGCTTGCCACGACGCTGCGAGCGGTCGATCAGGGAGCGCAACACCTTCGCCGCGAGCCGCGCGAGCGGGCTCGGGGCCTGGTGCATCGCGAGCAGCGGCGAGTTCGCGTGGAGCGGCCCGCGCGCCTCCGTGTGCGCCGGCAGCGCGCGGCCCAACAGCACCTCGAACTCGGCGTCGCTCACGTGAGCGACCTGGCCCGAGTAGTAGGACGGGAGGTCGGCGCGCCGGTCGACCGCCGCGGCCTCGCCCTCAACGCGCAGCGTGGCCACGCCCCGGATGTCCTCGACGGAGGCACCCACGCCGATCCAGTACTCGCCGGCCTCGACGCTCCAGCCGCCCTGCGCGACCGAGTAGTGACGGAACGTGCGCTCGTCGAAGGGAATCGTCACGGTCGCGGTCTCGCCGGGTGCGAGGCGCACCTTGCGGAATCCCTTGAGCTCACGGGCCGGACGGTGGACGCCGTTGGAGACGCGGCCCACGTACAACTGCGCGACCTCGGCACCCTCGACGTCGCCGGTGTTCTCGAGCGTGAAGGTGACCCCGGCATCGTCCACCCGCACGTCGCCGTAGGCGAACGTCGTGTAGCTGAGGCCGTAACCGAACGGGAAGAGCACCGGCACCTGGGCCGTCGTGTAGTAGCGGTAGCCCACGTAGAGGCCCTCGCGGTACTCGGCGGCCTCGCGGACGCCGGGGAAGTACGCGTGGCTGGGGTTGTCCTCGAGGTGCAGCGGGTAGGTCTCGGCGAGGCGCCCCGACGGGTTGACCGCGCCGGTGAGCACGCGCATCGTCGCCTCGGCGCCGGCCTGGCCGCCCAGGTAGCCGTGCACAATCGCGCGGGCGTCGTCGATCCACGGCATCTCGATCGCGGACCCGGCGGCGAGCACCACGACGATCCTGTCCGTCGACTGGCGCAGGCGGTTGAGCAGCTCGACCTGGTTGACGGGCAGCTCCATGTGCGTGCGGTCGTTGCCCTCGGACTCGCTCGTCTCGTCGAGACCCAGGTACAGCAGCACCACGTCGGCGGCGCGCGCGGCCTCGACGGCCTCCGCGGCGAGAGTCTCGTCGGCGCCGCCCGAGCGGCGGAAGCCCTGAGCGAAGCTCACGAGCGCGAGGCCCGAGCCCTCGACCGCGTCGAGAGCGCTCGACAGCCGCGTGGGGTTGACCAGCGAGGAGCCGGCGCCCTGGTAGCGGGGGGTCTGGGCGAAGTCGCCGATGATCGCGACGCGCGTGCCCTCGGCAAGGGGCAGCAGCGCATCGTCGTTCTTGAGGAGCACCTGGCTCTGCTCGGCGACCCGGCGCGCGAGCTCGTGCTGCGCCTGCGCATCGACGGCCCGCGCGAGGCTCGGGTCGATCCTGTCGATGAGCGTGCGCATCTCCTGCACGCGCACGTCGAGCTCGGCCTCGGTGAGGCGACCCTCGGCGACCGCGGCGAGCAGCTGGCGCGCCGAGTCGAGTCCGGGCGAGGGCATCTCGAGGGTGCCGCCCGCGCGCACGGCCTCGACGGCATCGTTTGAGCCGCCCCAGTCGGAGATCACGGCACCGTCAAAGCCCCACTCGTCGCGCAGGACGGTCTGGAGCAGGTGCGCGCTCTCGTGGGCGTACGCGCCGTTGACCAGGTTGTACGAGGACATGATCGACTTGGGGGCGGCGTCGCGCACCACGATCTCGAACGCGGTCAGGTAGATCTCGCGCAGCGTGCGCTCGTCGACCACGGAGTCGCTCGCCATGCGGCGGTGCTCCTGGCTGTTCACCGCGAAGTGCTTGGGGCATGCCGCCACGCCCTGCGACTGGATGCCGCGCACGTAGCCCGCCGCGAGCGTCCCCGACAGGAACGGGTCCTCCGAGAAGTACTCGAAGTTGCGCCCGCACAGCGGGCTGCGCTTGATGTTGAGTCCGGGACCGAGCACCACGTCGACGCCCAGCGCGACGGCCTCGGCACCCAGGGCCTCGCCCACCTGCTCGGCGAGCTCGAGATCCCACGAGTTCGCCACGGTCGCCGCCGTCGGGAAGCACGTCGCCTCCGCGGAGGCGTTGATCCCCAGGTGGTCGCCCGAGCCGAGCTGCTTGCGGATGCCGTGCGGACCATCGGACAGCGTCAGCGCGCGGATGCCCGCCCGCTCGACGGCGCGCGTCTGCCAGATGTTCGCGCCGCTGAGCAGCGCCGCCTTCTCCAGCAACGTGAGCTCGTGTGACATGCTGTCGGGTCCTTTCTTGACCGCGGATGACCGCGATCCTCCGGCGTCGTCGTCCGGCTGAGGGGGCCACTGCCGCGCTGGTCACGCCACCCGTGCGTCCTTGCGTGCACGGTGCCGGAGACCCGGCGCGGTTTCTGACTGTTCTGTTGAGTCCATTAAGCCCGCCCGCCGCCACCCCGTGGTGCGATCTCGCATGAACTGCGCGTCACGACGCACGTTCTGTCGAGTGCCTGGTGTGAGCCCGTTTTTGGGTCGGGCGAAGCCGCCCGTGGGGTCATCGGGGAAGGTGGGGGGGACGATGCCGGGCCCCGCGGGGGGACGAGGCCCGGCATCGTTGTCCTACGAGGCGTCGGTGGCCGACGCTCCCGTGGAGGCGGGGCGGTGGCGGCGCACGCGGCGCACCACCATCACCACCGCGAGCAGCACCAGCACGCCCACCACCGCGGTGGCGACGATCTGGATGACCACCCACGTCGGCGGCGTGTAGTCGACCGTCGCGCCGGGCGCGAGGCCGTCCATCGCGTTCGAGTTGGCCACCGTGAACAGGATGTTGTGGGTGGCCTCACGGATGTCCGTGACCGCCTTGTCCGACGACGTGTCGCCGAAGGACTTGGAGGGCTGGAACGTCAGCGTAAGGTCGGTGCCCGCGCTGATGGACTGGTTGGGGTTCATGTACGGGTAGAGGTTGAAGTCCGAGATTGCGAATCCCTCGAAGCCCCACTCACCCCGCAGCACGTTGGTCATGAGCGCCTCGGAGCCGCCGGCCCACACGGCGCCGATGCGGTTGAACGAGCTCATGATGCCGCCGGCACCGATCGTGGTCTCGGCGAGGGTGCCCTCGTCGTCCGCGATGTAGGTGACGTCCATCGTGATGTTCTTGACGCCGATCTCGAAGGCCTTGAGATAGACCTCGCGGATCGTCTGCTCGGTCGCCCAGGTCGCGATGCCGTTGTTGACGCGGTTCGTCTCCTGCTCGTTGAGCGCGAAGTGCTTGATCATCGTGTAGACGCCCTTGGTCGCCGCGCCGTTGGCGACGGCGGTGAGCATCTGACCCGAGACCACCGGGTCCTCCGAGTAGTACTCGAAGTCGCGGCCGCCGAAGGGCGAACGGTGGAGGTTCACCGCGGGGGCGTACCAGCCGTTGATGTCCTTCTGGAGCGCCTCGTTGCCGAGCATCACGCCCATCGCCTCGCCGAGCGCGACGTCCCACGTCTGGGCGATGAGCACCTCTGACGGGTAGGCCACGCCGTTGATCGACGAGTTGATGAAGGAGGAGAAGCCGGCCGGGCCGTCGGGCTCGACGGTCTGGGGCTTGCCGATCGAGCCGATCGCGGCGGTCTGGTACGCGCCGTTGAGCAGCATGTCGGTCATCTCACCGAGCGACAGCGAGTCGAGCAGCGTGTCCCACTGAGGGTCGTCCTTCGCCAGTCCACGCATGTCGATCAGCGCGAGGTCGGAGTCGGCGTTCAGCGTGGGTGCGTCGCCCTCGAAGGCCTCCGCGGCGGCGTCGTAGTCCCACGCCTGGAAACCCTCGATCGCGGTCTCGCTCGCGACCAGCATGTCCTCGGTCGGCGCCGTGGGGAACGTGCCGGCGAAGTCGGCGCGCGAGAACACGGGGATCTTGCCCGCCTCGCCCGTCGTCGTGAACGCCTCGGAGACGTCGTCGAACTGGTTGGTGACCTCGGCCAGATCCGACGCGCGGTGGTCGTCGCCCGCGTACACCACGTCGGAGTCGACGGTGTAGACGAACGGCTCGGTGCCCTCCGCGATCGTGTGCGAGTCGGTCTGGACCGTGATCTGGTAGTCGCCGGCCTCGAGCACGTACGCGCGGTTCTCGAGGTAGTCGTAGGACGCCATGTCCTCGACCGCGATCTCGATCGTGACGGCCTCGGAGGCACCGGGCTCGATCAGTCCGGTCTTGGCGAAGCCGCCGAGCACGACCGACGACTTCTCGATGCCGCCCGGCGTGTAAGGCGCCGAGTAGTACAGCTCCACGACGTCCTTACCCGCGACGTCACCCGTGTTGGTGACCTCGACCGTGACCGCGATGGTGCCGTCGACGTCGCCCGCCTCGGTCGCCGTGACCTCCCACGCGAAGTCGGTGTAACTCAGGCCGTAGCCGAAGGGGTACACGACCGCGGAGTCGTAGTCGATGAAGCCCTCGACGGCGGCGGTCTCGTAGTAGCGGTAGCCGAAGTAGATGCCCTCGGCGTAGTTGACGAACGGCGCATCGGTCGTGATGGTCGCGTTCGAGGTCGCGGCCTCGGTCGCGGACACGGGGAACTCGGCCTCGATGTTCGAGTACACGAACTCGCCGAAGTTGTTCCAGGTGGGGTCCGCGGTGAAGTCGGCGGCCCAGGTGTCGACCGTGCGACCCGACGGGTTGACCTCGCCCGCGAGGATCGAGCCGAGCGCGTTGAAGCCGGTCGCGCCAGGAGAACCCGCGAACAGGATCGCGTCGATGCCGGCGTCGTCCTGAAGGTCGCCCATCTCGAGCGTCGTGGACGCGTTGACGACCACGACGACCGTCTCGAAGCTCTCCTTGGCGAGGGCGATCAGCGCCTTCTCGTCCTGGTTGAGCTCGAGCTGGTGCTCGCCCTCCTGGGCGCGCGGGTCAATGTTGTCGGGGTTGGCGATGTCGAGCATGTCCTGCGCGAGGTCACCGCCCTCACCACCCGGACGGCCGATCACGACGATTCCGGCGTCGCCGTACTGCGCGAAGGTCGAGGACTGCGCCTCGTAGCCGTCGATCTGCATCTCGCCGATGTGGAAGGTCGAGGTCATCGGCTGATCCATCTCGATGTGACCGCGCTTGTTCTCGGCCGCGAAGGCCTCGATCGCCGCGTACATCGAGTCGTTGATCGAGAAGCCGGCGTTCTCGAGGCCCGTGCGCACGTTGACCGCCGAGTTGGTGTCGACCGAGCCGGAGCCCGATCCACCGAACACGGGGTCGGCCGCCGCGCGGCCGAGCAGTGTCACGGCCGCGCCCTGCTCGAGCGGCAGCGCGCCCGACTCGTTCTTCGCGAGCACGATGCCGCCCGCGGCGATGTCCTCGACCAGCTGCTGGGCGGCCGCGTCGACCTCGTCCATGTCAGCGAAGTCGGACGTGTAGTACTCGGTGTCCCAGCCGGCGGACTGCTCCGAGTTGGTGAAGGTGTAGGTGCCGGATCCGAACTGCGAGGCGACCCATCCGCCCGCGACGACCAGGGCCACGTTCGCGACGACGGCGACCGCGGTCACCAGCGCGATCACGGGGATCCAGATCGACAGATACTTCTTGTTCGACATCCGTGCCTTCTGGGGCGCGGTGTCCTTGGGCGGACGCTTGCTCACTGCGAGTCTCCTTCAGAACTGTGATGCCCTCGTCCCCGACGGGCGGTGCGCCCGCCCGGCCCTGTCGGGCCGAGCGGGCGAGCCGCCCATGTCCGGAGAAGACGAGGCTTGTGGGGTCCTACCGAGTTACTCGGAGACCTCGGTGATGGTGCCGTCCTGGTCGATCTGCCAGGTCTGACCGGTCGCGGCCGACTCGGCCTCGATCACGAAGTTGCCGCCGTCGATGTTGACGGTGCCGGTGACGCGCTCGGCGGCGTCGGTCGCCACGAACGGCATGACCATGAGGCCGTACTTGACGGTGGGCTCGGTCACGTCCGACGCGAGCATGACCTGGGCCCACTCCTCGTCGGCGAGGGCGTCGAGGACCGCCTGGCGGGCGGTCTCAAGGTCGGTCGCGACGTCGACGGTCGACTGCTCTTCGGCAGCGGGGGCAGAGGCGCCGGGCTCGGCTGAGTCGCTCGAGCAACCGGCGAGCGCGAACGCGCCGCCCGAGGCGAGCAGGAGGCCGAGGCCCATCGCGCGCAGCTTGGTGTTCATCATGTCTTCTCCTAGGTGGGTTCGGGCCGGGGAACGGTCCACGATATGTGGCCGCCACCGGCGATCGATGACCCCTGTCGGGGCCGGTGTGGCTGTGCCCCGGGGGAGTCGAGCGACGACGCGCGCCGCTCGACTCCCCCGGGAGGCCCTCCTACTTAGCCCGCGATGGGGCCCGAGTAGTTGAGGCCGAAGCCGAAGTCGTAGGCGTTGCCTGCGGCGTCGGTGTAGGGCGTCATGTCCTTCGCGACGTCCTCGAGCTGGGCCTCGACCGTGTCCATGTTCGCGGGGAACTGGATGGGCAGGCGACCCGTGGGCTCGTAGGCGCCGACGGCCACGTCGAACACGGCCTGGTCGGAGGTGCCGAAGCTGACCAGGATCGCGTCCGAGTCGGCCTCGAACTCGGCGGGGATGATCGGGTTCACGGCCTTGAGGACCGTGATGACCGGGATGTCGTTGCCCGAGGCCTCGACCGCGGCGACCGCACGCTCGAACGCGTCCAGGTCGGCCTCGTTCGAGATGCGCGAGGTGTTGCCGAAGTACGAGCGGTTCTCCTGCGTGCCATCCTCGAGGATGTCTCCAGCGATCGACACCTTGCGGACGTTGTCGCCGTCAGCGGTGTACGGACGGTACTGGAGCGAGAACGGGTACCACTCGCCGGTCTCGGCGTCCTTGCCCGCGGCGGAGAAGTTGTCTCCGTTGTTCGGGCTGTCCATGCCGACGATGACCAGGTCGACGTCGCTGAGGTCGGGAGCCGTGATGCTCGTGGCCACGCCCTCGTCGTCGAGCACGACCTCGTCGGTCACGACGGTGCCGAAGATCTCCGCGGCGACATCGAGGTCCATGGTCGGGCCCTGGGTGTAGGTGGCGGGGCCGAAGAGGCTCGCGACACCGTTGTCCTCGGACTGCGGGATGTAGACGGTGAGCTCCTTGGGGTCAACGCCCTCCGCGATCACGCCGTCGTTCTTGAGCATGACCACCGAGGCGAGCTGCGCCTGGTAGCCGGCCTCGACCTTGTCGTCGGACGCGAGCACCGCAGCCGACTCCTCGGGCTCGAGGAATGCCGACTCGTAGAGTCCGGCCTGGAAGAACATGTTGAGGATGCGTGCGCCCGACTCCTGGAAGCGGGTCTCCGCGTCCACCTCGAGCTCGCCGGCCTCGAACTTCTCCTGCCACAGCGCGGCACCCTCGAGCAGGAACGTCGCGTCGTTCACGCCACCGAACATGTCGTGTCCGGTGCCCAGCACCTCGACGTAGCGCTCGGCGGGGGTCAGGTCCTCGGCGCCCCACGCGGTCGCGATGAACGCGCCCTCGTCGTTCGCGCCGGTCATGACGCCCCAGTCGGTGACGACCACGCCACCGTAGGAGTTGTCGTCGCGCAGGATCGACATGAGGCCCGAGTCGTACGCGGTGCCCATGCGGTCCTCGAACAGCGGCTCGCCGTCGGCGCCGACCGAGATCGAGTAGGAGGTCATGACGGCCGCCGAGTCGAGGGCCGACTGGAAGACCGAGATGTGCTCGGCGAGGTTGTCACCGGGGTACACGCCGTACTTGCCCGCGAAGGTGTGCGACTCGCGGCCGCCCTCGCCGGGTCCGTCGCCGGGCCAGTGCTTGATCATCGCGTTGACCGACTCGTTGCCCCACACGGCCTCGCCCGCGGTGCCCTGGAAGCCGGCCACGTAGGCGGCGGTGAGCTCGCTCGCGAGAGCGGCGTCCTCACCGAAGGTGCCGCCGACGCGCAGCCAGCGGGGCTCGGTCGCGAGGTCGATCTGCGGGCTGAGCGCGGTCGTGATGCCCAGCGCGCGGTACTCCGCGGAGGCCATCTCGCCGAACTGCTGGGTGTACGACGCGTCGAAGGTCGCGGCGAGGCCCAGGTTGGAGGGCCAGCGCGAGATGTCGGCACCCTCGGCGTTGTAGCCGCCGGAGCCGGCGGTCGACCGCGGGTCGGAGGCGAAGTTCACCGGCACGTAGGGCGTATCGGCGGTCGCGAGGGTCTCGACATAGGCCTGCATCGCGTTGACCCACGGCACGGTCTCGTCGGCGTTGCTGCCCGCGGCGTTGAGCACCGCGCGCAGGTTTGAGTCCTTGAGGTAGGTCATCTGCGCGTCGGTGAGGCCGTCCGCGGGGGTGCGCTCGTGCGAGCTGAAGAGCATGAGGCCCGCGATCTGCTCGACGGACATCTGCGACGACAGGTCGGCGGCACGCTCGGAAGCCTCGAGGCGCCAGTCCTCCCACGTGTCGAGTTCGCCGTTCGCGTTCATGTCCTTGAACGCCACGGTCGAGCCGTCGACGTCCTCTTCGATGAGCGTGATGCCGCTCTCCGCGCCGTAGGACAGGTCGGGGGCGTCGCCCGGGTTGTCGACCACGACGAAGGTCGTGTCGCCGTCGGTGACCTCACGCGTGGTGTAGTCGCTCGCCGCCTCGGGGCTGGGGCTCTCGGTGTCGGGCGTCGCGCCGGTGCACCCTGCCAGGGTGATCGCCATTCCCACACCGGCGAATGCGGCGATGCCCTTGATCTGCATGGGCCTCATGCGCGTGCCTCCTTCGTCATCGTTGACTGCATCGGTTTCTCCTCAGTGACCAGCAGAGCTGGATCGATGGCTGCGTCATCCGCGGCCGTGGCTCGCACTCGCACGTCTCGATCGAGGTGCCGCACCGCGGGGGTCATCACATCGCTGTCATGCCGCCTGCGGTCGTGCGCTCGAATCGGGCCGTCGGGGTGCTGAACGGCAGTCAATCAGCGCCGCGACGGCGGTCTACGGGTGGGCGCACAACCTGTCGGTTGGCGCGCACAACCTGTGCGGGCGCGACCGGCCCGTGACCGTTCCGTTATCGGTTCGTGACCAACGGCGGGGCGCCGGCCCGTGAGCCTAGCTCCGCCGCACGCGCACGTCTCCGGCGAAGACCACGCGGTCGGTGCCCGCCGCGGTGCGCACGACGAGCGCGCCGGATTCGGTCAGCCCCGTGGCGCGGCCCGTGATCGGCTCGCCGTCGGGAACTTCGACCGCGACGTCCCATCCGAGCGTCGCGGTGACCCGCTCGACCTCGCCGCGGATGTCGGCCCCCGCCTGCCACTGGGCGACGGCGTCCCTCAGCTCGGCCGCGAGCAGTCCCGCGAGGGTCGGCCGGTCCAGCGCCGTGGCACCGAGCGTGGCGAGCGACGCCGCGTGAGGCACCGGCAGCTCCGCGGGAGACTGCGAGACGTTGATGCCGATTCCGGCGACCAGGGCATCGTCCCCCGGCACGGCCTCACACAGGATGCCCACGCACTTGCGCCACCTGCCCCAGCCCGCGATGTCGCGCACCCCCGCCTCGACGACCACGTCGTTGGGCCACTTGAGCCACGCGCCCACTCCCACGCGCCGCAGCGCGCGCACGGTCGCGAGGCCAGCCACGAGGGGTGCCCAGCCGTAGTCGGCACGATCCACGTGGTCGGGCCTGATGAGGAACGATGCCGTGAGGGCCGCGCCGCGCGGCGTCACCCACGCGCGTCCGGCGCGCCCGCGGCCGGCCGTCTGGTGGTCGGCGATGAGGACGCTGAGGTGCGGCCACTCGTCTCCATCGCGGGCCACGAGGTCGAGCAGCCTGGTGTTCGTCGAGGCCGAGGTTGGCAGCACCTCGAGGCGTGCCAGCGTCGCGGGGACGAGCCCCGCGAGAGACGCGGCGGTGAGGGGGCGACGCGAGCGCGCGGTCTCGTCGGCGCCTGGCGTGCTCACCGGGCTAGGCTAGCGGGCGTCCGCTACGCAAGGAGAACCGTGTCCCCGATGAGGCCAGCGAAGACCACCCAGTCGGCGCTCGACGACCTGCGCCGCAAGGTCGACGCCGCCGTCACCGTGCCGGAGCAGGCGGCGCAAGAGAAGCAGCACGCGCGCGGAAAGAAGACCGCCCGCGAGCGCATCGATCAGCTGCTTGACCCCGGCTCGTTCACGGAGCTCGACCGCCTCGCGCGTCACCGCTCACGCAACTTCGGCCTCGATCGCTCGCGCCCCTTCGGCGACGGCGTCGTGACCGGGTATGGCACGATCGACGGCCGCCAGGTCGCGGTGTACTCGCAGGACTTCACGGTGTTCGGCGGCTCGCTGGGCGAGGTCCACGGCCAGAAGATCGCCAAGATTCAGGACTTCGCGCTGCGCACCGGCGTGCCGCTCATCGGCATCTCCGACGGCGGCGGCGCGCGCATTCAGGAGGGCGTCGCGGCCCTCACCCAGTTCGCCGAGATCTTCCGCCGCAACGTCGCGGCCTCGGGCGTGATCCCGCAGATCTCGATCATCCTCGGCCCCTCCGCGGGCGGCGCGGTGTACTCCCCCGCGCTCACCGACTTCATCGTCATGGCCGACGGCACGTCCCAGATGTTCATCACCGGCCCCGACGTGATCCGCTCGGTGACCGGCGAGGACGTGACCTTCGAGGAGCTCGGCGGCGGTCAGACGCACAACGCCACCTCGGGCGTCGCGCACTACCTGGCGCAGGACGAGGACGACGCGATCGAGTACGTCCAGCACCTCCTGCAGTACCTGCCGCAGAACAACCTCGCCGACCCTCCCGTGTGGGACCACGAGCACGACCTCGAGCCCTCGGATGCGGATCTCGCCCTCGACACGCTGGTCCCCGACTCGGACAACCAGCCCTACGACATGACGCGGCTCATCGAGGCGGTCGTCGACGACGGCGCCTTCCTCGAGATCCAGCCGTTGTTCGCGCCGAACGTCGTCGTCGGCTTCGCGCATGTCGAGGGTCACGCCGTGGGCATCGTCGCCAATCAGCCGATGCAGATGGCGGGCACACTCGACATCAATGCCTCGGAGAAGGCAGCGCGGTTCGTGCGCACGTGCGACGCGTTCAACATCCCGATTCTCACGCTCGTGGACGTGCCGGGCTTCCTGCCTGGCGTCAACCAGGAGCACCAGGGCATCATCCGCCGCGGCGCGAAGCTCATCTACGCGTACGCAGAGGCCACCGTGCCGCTCATCACCGTCATCACGCGCAAGGCCTACGGCGGCGCGTACATCGTGATGGCGTCGAAGCAGCTGGGCGCGGACGTCAACCTCGCATGGCCCACCGCACAGATCGCGGTCATGGGCGCGGGCGGGGCGGTCAACATCCTTCACCGCCGCACGCTCGCCGACGTCGACGCGAAGGGCGGCGACGTCGAGGCCGAGCGCCAGGCGCTGGTCGAGGACTACGAGGACAGGATCGTCAATCCATACGACGCCGCCGACCGCGGCTACGTCGACGCCGTGATCGAGCCGTCCCAGACGCGCGCCGAGGTGGTGCGTGCGCTGCGCGCGCTGCGCACCAAGCGTGCCTCGCTGCCCCCCAAGAAGCACGGGAACATCCCGCTGTGAGCGAGGCCGAGTCCGCGGCGCGCGAGTCCGGCTTGCGCGTCGTCCGCGGCGCCCCCGACGAGGCCGAACTCGCCGCACTGGTCGCCGGCATGGCGGCCATGGCGTCGGCTGCCGCCGCCGACGCCGACGAGCCGGGCAATCCGCTGTCCGCCTGGATGGACCGCTCGAGGACGATGCGCGGGCACCGGGCGACGTTCCCGCTCGCCCGCGGCGCGGACTCCTGGCGGCACTCGCTCCGATGAGGGTAGGGACCGCGACCGTGGCGGCCGCCGCCGCGGTCCTGGCTGCCCCGCAGGTCTATGCCAGAGCATCGGCGCGCGGTCGCCTCCACCCGGCGAACTCGACGCTGCTGCGCCCCGCCGGCGCCGCTCTGGTGCTGGGTGCGCGCGTATGGCCGGACGGACGGCCGTCCCGCTTCCTGCGCGAACGCGTCGAGGTCGCCGCCTCGCTGTATCACCGCGGGCTCGTGCCGCTGCTCGTCATGACCGGCGCCGCCCACAACCGCGAGGGTCTCGACGAGACGGCGGCGATGTGGCGCACCGCTCTCGCGCTGGGGGTGCCTGCCGAGGCGATCACGCTCGACGGCGCCGGCCACGACACGCGGGCGTCGGCGCTGGGCGCGCTCGACCTGGGGCTCACGGACGCGATCGTGTGTTCGCAGGAGTTTCACCTACCGCGCGCGATGTGGCTGTGTCGCAGCGTGGGGCTCGATGCTCAGGGTGCGCACGCGCCGGTGCTCGTGCGCCGCCACACCGCGATCGGATACGCGCGGGAGCTCCCCGCGACGTGGAAGGCCGCGCTCGAGATCGGCCGGGACGCCGGCCTCAGACGGGAACGCGGGTGCGGTCGAGCCCCGCGATGAGCTCGCCGAGGATGCCTCGCAGTGCCTCGAGCCTCGAGTCGTCGAGAGTCTCGAGCTGGTGGCGGCGCTGCGCGCGTGCCGTGCCCACGACCTCCTCCGCGAGGGCCCTTCCCTCCGGCGTAAGGCTGAGGCGGCGGATGCGGCGGTCGGACGCGTCCTCGCGACGCTCGAAGAGTCCCCGCTGCACCATGCGCTGGACGATTCCCGTCGCCACCGAGGGGTGGACGCCCACGGCATCGGCCATGTCGGTGGTCGTGCAGCCCTCGTCGGCGAAGAGGATCACGAGGGCGCGAAACTGATGCAGCGTGAGGCCCATGCTCGACACGGTCTCCGCGGTGCGGGGCACGCTGCGGCGCAGGAACGTCAGCAGGTCATCACAGGTCGCGTCGAGTAACGCGTCTCGATCGGTCACGCTGGCCCCCCACATCCGCCGTTGGCCGCCCCCGGCGAATCCCACTATAGCGGGGCTATTCAGGCTGTTTGTCCGAGTTCTCGGGCGCGCCCACGAGCGTCTGCAGGATCGCCCGCAACTGCGCCAGCTGATCGGCGTCCAGGAGGCGAAGGTGCTTCTCGTGCTGGCGCTCGGCGGCACGGACCACGTCGGCCACGAACTCCTCACCCTCAGCGGTCAGGCGGAGCAGCCTCACGCGGCCATCGTCGGGATCCGACTCGCGCGCGATCCAGCCGCGTTCGACGAGCCTCTGGATCACCCCGGTGGCGACGTTGGGGCGCAACCCCACCAGACGGGCGACGAGAGACGTCGGGCACGGCTCATGCGTGTGGACCACGAGCATCGTGCGCAACTGACCCAGGGTCAGGTGAGCGTCGTCGACCATGTCGGCCTGCTCGCCGATCGCGCGGCGCGCGAGCACGCCCTGCAGATCCAGGACCTCGCGCACGAGTCGGTCGCGCTCCATTCTCACCCCTTGATTCTACACTTCACGTGAACTATCCTGACCGCGTCCCCCCGCGACGGTGCGGGCCCCACCCCCATCCTTTCAAGGAGCACCCGTGTCCGCACCCGACGCCGCCCGCGCGCGCCTCGACGACGCCCTGGCCGAGGGCATCTCGGAGTCCACCTTCCGCCGCCGCTGGGCCATCCTGGCCACGCTCTGCCTCGGGCTGATGACCGCGATGATCGCGAACATGAGCCTCAATTTGGCCCTGCCCGACATCGCCGTCGACTTCGAACTCACCCAGCTCCAGCTCACGTGGGTCGTCGAAGCCTTCGCGCTCGTGTTCGCGGCGCTACTCTTCATCGCCGCCGCGATCGCGGACCGCTACGGTCGCAAGCGCGTCATGATGATCGGCCTCGTCATCTTCGTGGCGGCGTCGATCTACGCGCCGTTCTTCGCGACCACTGGCGCGGAGCTCATCGCCTCGCGCGCGGTGATGGGAGTTGGCGGCGCCCTCGTGATGCCCACCACGCTGTCGCTCGTCAACGTGGTGTTCCCGTCGCGCGAGCGGCCCAGGGCGATCGCGATCTGGTCCGCCGTGGCGGGCGTGGGCATGATGATCGGCTCGGTGCTGACGGGCGTGCTGCTGCACTTCTTCGACTGGCACTCCGCGTTCCTGCTGGGGGCCGTGTTCGGCATCGTGTCGCTCGTCGTCGCGCAGGTGATCGTGCCCGAGTCGGTCGACGAGAAGCGCACGCCTGTCGACTGGGTGGGTGGCGCGCTCGTGACGATCGCCCTCGCGGGGCTGGTCTACACGATCATGGAGGCGCCGTCGCACGGCTTCGACGAGCCCCTCACGGTGGCCGCCGCGGTCGCCGCCGCGCTCGCCCTCGCGGCCTTCATCGCGTGGGAGCGCCGTGCGCGCTTCCCGCTGCTGGACCTGTCACTGTTCCGCCGGTCGCGCTTCACGCTGTCCGTGGTCTCGGTCACGCTGACGTTCTTCGCGATGATGGGCGCGTTCTTCGGCATGACCCAGATCTTCCAGCTCGTCATGGGGTACGACGCGCTCGCGACCTCGCTCGCGTTCATCCCCTCGATGCTGCCGATGATGATCATCGGGCCCATGATCCCCCGACTCGTCGAGAGGGTCGGCACGCGCTGGACGGTCGTGCCCGGACTGGTGCTCATCGCGGGCGGCTTCCTGCTGATGACCACGTGGCCCACGGTGCCCTCATACTGGGACTTCCTGCTGGCGATGAGCACCATCACGCTCGGCATGGCGATGGTCATGACACCCGCGACCAACCTGCTCATGGCCTCCGTGCCGCGTAACCGGTCGGGCATGGGCTCCGCGATGAACGACACCACGCGCGAGCTGGGCGCCTCGCTCGGCATCGCGGTGCTCGGCTCGATGATCGCGAACGCCTACACCGCGAACATCGGCGACGTCGCGGCCCAGCTGCCCGGCGAGGCCGCGCGCGTGGTCGAGGACTCGTTGGCCGGCGCTCTCGCCGTGACGGATCAGATGGGTCCCGCGGGCGCCGCGATCGCGGAGGCCGCGCGGGCCGCGTTCATGGACGCCAACCAGCACGCGATGCTGATCTCCGCGATCATCGCCGCCGCAACGGCGGTGCTCATGCTCGTGGCCCTGCCGCGCGGGGACAAGTCCCTCGCCGCCGCCGAGCAGGAGCAGGAGCAGGAGGAGGACGATGCCGTGGTCGCCGCCCGTTAGGCTCGCGGCATGCCCGTCCCCCTCGTGCTCGCCTCTCAGTCCCCCGCCCGGCTGTCGACCCTGAGATCGGCCGGCGTCGAGCCGCGGGTGATCGTGAGCGAGGTCGACGAGGACGCCGCGCTTGCGGCCGCGCGGGACTCCCACGCGGCCGCGGGCTGGGGCGAACTCGAGCCCGCCGACGCGGTGCTCGTGCTCGCGCGTGCCAAGGCCGAGGACGTGGCCGCCGCGCATGCGACCGAGGCGATCGTGCTCGGCTGCGACTCGATGCTCGAACTCGACGGCGACATCCTGGGCAAGCCCGCCGACGCCGCGACCGCGATCTCCCGCTGGCACGCGATGCGCGGCCGCACCGGCGTGCTCCACACCGGCCACTGGATCGTCGATGATCGCGAGAGCGGGACGGGAGCCACGCTCGGCGCGACGTCGTCGACCGTGGTGCGATTCGCCTCGCTCAGCGACGCGGAGATCGAGGCCTACGTCGCCACGGGTGAGCCGCTGCGCGTCGCCGGCGCGTTCACCGTCGATGGCCTCGGTGGCCCGTACGTCGAGGCGATCGAGGGCGACTATCACGGCGTGGTCGGCGTGAGCCTGCCCCTCGTGCGCGAGCTGCTCCTCGAACTCGGCGTGGCCTTTCACGACCTGCGCGCCTGAGCGCCGGCGCCCGGCACCACCCCGCCCTTTGTAGAGGCGACACAACGACCGGACCCCTGGCAGGGCATCGTCCCCCGGGACTTTGTACCTATCCCACAAAACGGGCCCGCCCCACCTGTCGCCCGGCACAGTCTTGGCCCGTGCCGCGCCCGGCGAGGCACTCCCCGGTGATGCCCGCGCTACGGTTTCGGGGTGACTGCCTTCTCCTCCGTCCTGGTCGCGAATCGCGGCGAGATCGCGGTTCGCATCATCCGCGCATGCGCCGATGCGGGCCTGCGCTCGATCGCCGTCTACGCGGATCCCGACCGCGACGCGCCCCACGTGTCCCTCGCCGACGAGGCCTTCGCGCTGGGCGGCTCGACCGCGCGCGAGACGTACCTCGACATCGAGGCACTCATCGACGTCGCGCGCCGCTCGGGCGCCGAGGCCGTCCACCCGGGCTACGGCTTCCTCGCCGAGAACTCTGACTTCGCGCGCGCCGTGATCGACGCCGGGCTCACGTGGATCGGCCCCTCCCCCGACGCGATCGACGCGCTGGGCGACAAGGTCAGCGCGCGCCACATCGCGCAGCGCGCCGGCGCCCCGCTGGTGCCTGGCACCCCCGACCCGGTCGAGACGGCCGACGAGGTCGTGGCATTCGCCACCGAGCACGGCCTTCCCGTCGCGATCAAGGCCGCCTTCGGCGGCGGCGGACGCGGCCTCAAGGTCGCCCGCACCCTCGAGGAGATCCCCGAACTGTTCGACTCGGCGACGCGCGAGGCCGTCGCGGCCTTCGGTCGCGGCGAGTGCTTCGTCGAGCGCTTCCTCGACCACCCGCGCCACGTCGAGACCCAGTGCCTCGCCGACGCACACGGCAACGTCAAGGTGATCTCGACGCGTGACTGCTCGCTGCAGCGCCGCCACCAGAAGCTGGTCGAGGAGGCGCCCGCGCCCTTCCTCACCGACGAGCAGAACGCGCGCCTGGTCGCGGCGTCCGAGGCGATCCTCACCGAGGCGGGCTACCTGGGCGCTGGCACATGCGAGTTCCTCGTGGGCATCGACGGCACCATCAGCTTCCTCGAGGTCAACACGCGCCTCCAGGTCGAACACCCCGTGACCGAGGAGGTCACCGGGATCGACCTCGTGCTCGAGCAGTTCCGCATCGCGGCGGGCGGCTCGATCGCGCACCTCGCGCCCGAGGTGCGCGGCCACTCGATCGAGTTCCGCATCAACGGCGAGGACCCCGCGAACGGCTTCATGCCGGCGCCCGGCCGCCTCACGACCCTGCGCTTCCCGAGCGGTCCCGGCGTGCGCGTCGACGCGGGCGTCGCCGAGGGTGACACCGTGTCGGGCAACTTCGACTCGATGATCGCGAAGGTGATCGTCACGGGCGCGACCCGCGACCAGGCGCTCGCCCGCGCGCGCCGCGCCCTCGCGGAGATGACCGTCGAGGGCATCCCCACCGTGCTCCCGTTCCACCGCGCCGTGCTCGACGCGCCCGAGTTCACCGCGATCGGCGGCTTCCGCGTCTACACCACGTGGATCGAGTCCGGATTCGCCGATGCCGTGGCCGCCCTGGCACCCGCGGCGCCCCAGCAGGACGAGGCTCCCGCGGAGGCTGTCGAGCGGGTGATCGTCGAGGTGGGCGGCAAGCGCCTCGAGGTCGTGCTGCCCGCCTCGCTTGCGCAGGCGGGCCGGGCTGGAGCGCGCACGGCGGGCAGGCGTCCGCTACGCCGCGCGGGCAACGGCGGGCCGTCGCGCGCCGCATCCGGGGCGACCCTGTCGTCGCCCATGCAGGGGACCATCGTCAAGGTCGCCGTGGCCGAGGGCAACACCGTGGCCGAGGGCGACCTCGTGGTCGTGCTCGAGGCCATGAAGATGGAGCAGCCGCTCACGGCGCACCGCGCGGGCGTGGTGCGCTCGCTCTCCGCGACCGTCGGCGCCGGCGTGACCGCCGGCACCGCGATCTGCGACATCGTCGACGCCTCCTAGGGGCCTCGCGTCCGCTGCTCCGCGCCCGCTACTCCACGGCGGTGACGCGGTGGAGGCGACGTGCCGCCTCCGACACGGTGCCCGTGAGCGACGGGTAGACCGTGAACGCGCTCGCGACGGCGTCGACCGTGAGGTGCTGCGCCACCGCGAGTGACAGCGGGAAGATGTGCTCGCTCGCGCGAGGGCCCACGACCACGGCACCGAAGACCTGGCCCGTGATGGTGTGGCCGAAGACCTTGACGAAGCCCTCGTCGATGCCGAGCATCTTGGCGCGCGGGTTGCCCTTGAGGTCCAGCCGGGACACCTCGTAGAAGATGCCCCGCTCCTTGAGCTCCTGCTCGCTCGCCCCCACCGACGCGATCTCGGGCACCGTGAAGACGTTCGAGGCGACCAGGTTGAGGTCGATCGGCGTGACGGCATCGCCGAGCGCATGCGCCATCGCGATGCGTCCCTGCGTCGCCGCGACCGAGGCCAGCGGCAGCACGCCCGTGCAGTCGCCCGCGGCGTACACGCCCCTCGCAGTGGTGCGGCTCACGCGGTCGACCTTGATGAGGCCGCGGGAGTCGACCTCGACGCCCGCCTCGGCGAGGCCCAGGTCCTCGGTGTTGGGCACCGACCCCACGGCCATGAGCGCATGGCTGCCCTCGAGCACGCGGCCGTCCTCGAGCGAGACCTCGACGCCGGCTCCCGTGTTGCGCACGGTCGACGCGCGGCCACCCACGACCGTCATGCCGCGGTCGCGGAACACCTGGTTGAGGTGCGCCGAGGCCTCGGGGTCCTCGTGGGGCAGGAGCCTGTCGCCCGACGCGACGAGCGTCACGTCGCTGCCGAGGAGGCCGTATGCCCCCGCGAACTCAGCGCCCGTGACTCCCGAGCCGACCACGATCAGCCGCTCGGGCACCTCGGTAAGGTCGTACAGCTGCGTCCACGTGAGCACGCGCTCGCCGTCGGGCTCACAGCCCGCCACGACGCGAGGACGCGCGCCCACGGCCAGCAGGACGGCATCGGCGTCCAGGGCATCGTCCCCGACCTCGACCCGCTGCGGCCCGGCGAGCCGCGCGCGGCCCTCGATCACCCGCACGCCGTCGCGCTCGAGCCGCGCCGCGATGTCGGAAGACTGCTTGCGCACCAGGGTCTTGATGCGCGCGTTGACGCACTCCATGTCGACGGTGAGCGACTCGGTGAGATCGCCGCCGTCGGGGCGACGGATGCCGAGTTCGGGGGCACGGCCCGCGATGGTGAGCCACTCCGCGGTGGCGATCACGGTTTTCGAGGGGACAACGTCGGTGAGGACGGCATTTCCGCCGAGACCCTGGCGCTCGACGAGCGTCACCTGGGCCCCTGCCTTGGCGGCCACCAGGGCCGCCTCATAGCCGCCCGGACCGCCGCCAACAATCACGACGCGAGGGGACATGCCTCCATTCTTACCGCTTCGCACGCCGGTCGCGGACCCCACCGTCGCCCGCCGCCGGGACTAGGCTCGTCAGCATGACTACCGCCACCGAATTCGCCGCGGAGGCCGCGGCCACGCTCGCCGCCGCGACCGGCGTCGACACGCACGACATCGCCCTGGTCCTGGGCTCCGGATGGGGCGGCGCGGCCGACCTCATCGGCGAGGAGGCGGGCCGCGTGGACGCCGCCGACATCCCCGGCTTCGACGCCCACACCGTCCCCGGACACCACCCGATCTTCCGTTCGCTCATCACGCCGAACGGCAAGCGCGTGCTGGTGCTCGGTGCGCGGCAGCACTACTACCAGGTGCGCGATGCGGGCAAGGTCGCGCACGCGATCCGCATGGCCGCCGCCGCGGGCTGCACCCAGCTGGTGCTCACGAACGGGTGCGGCTCGACGCGACCCGAGGTGGGCCCCGGCTCCGTGGTCCTGCTCGAGGACCACCTCAACTTCACGGGCGCGACGCCGCTCGAGGGCGCGACCTTTGTCGACATGAGCCAGGTGTACTCGCCGCGGCTGCGCGACCTCGCGCGCGGGATCGACCCCGAACTGCCCGACGGCATCTACATCCAGTTCACTGGCCCGCAGTACGAAACCCCCGCCGAGGTCCGCATGGCGACCATCCTGGGCGCGAACCTCGTGGGCATGTCGACCGTGCTCGAAGCGATCGCGGCGCGCGAGGCGGGCATGGAGGTGCTGGGCCTCTCGCTCGTCACCAACCTGGCGGCCGGGATCGGCGGCGACACGCTCAACCACCAAGAGGTGCTCGACGCCGGCCAGGCGGCCGCGCCCCGCATCTCGGCCCTGCTCGCCTCGATCGTGAGGGACATGTGATGAGCGACGTCATCGCACGCGCCGAGGCCTGGCTGGTCGACGACCCCGACGACACCACGCGCGCGGAGCTCGCCGCCGTGGTCGAGGCGGCGAGCGACGGCTCCGACGACGCCCTCGCTGACCTCAGGGATCGCTTCGCGGGCTTCCTCGAGTTCGGCACCGCCGGGCTGCGCGGCAAGATCGGCGCCGGCCCGAACCGCATGAACCGTGCCGTCGTGATCCGCGCGGCCGCCGGGCTCGCGCGCTACCTCACGGACTCGCTGGGTGTGCAGGGCATCGAGGGGCCAGCGCGCGTGGCGATCGGCTACGACGCGCGCCACGGCAGCTACGACTTCGCTGTCGACACCGCGGCGGTCATGACCGCCGCGGGGCACGAGGCGCTGCTCCTGCCGCGCACGCTGCCCACGCCGGTGCTCGCGTTCGCGACCCGCTTCCTCGATGCCGATGCCGGGGTCATGGTGACCGCGTCGCACAACCCGCCGCAGGACAACGGCTACAAGGTCTACCTGGGCGGCCGCGTCGTGAGCGACGAGGGTCAGGGCGCGCAGATCGTGCCTCCGCACGATGCCGAGATCGCCTCGCGGATCGCGGACGTCGAGTCGGTCGCCTCGGTCGAGCGCGCGGATCGCGGCTGGACCGTGCTGGGCGAGGGCGTCATCGACGAGTACGTGACGCAGGTCGCCGCGCTCGTTCCCGAGGCCTCGGCAGGCGGCGACACCGCCGCGCGCCGGGCCGCCACGCGCATCGTCCTCACTCCCCTGCACGGGGTGGGCGGCGAGACGGTCGATCGCGTGCTGCGCGCCGCGGGCTTCGGCGACCTCCACACCGTGACGGAACAGGCCGAACCCGACCCCGACTTCCCCACCGTCGACTTCCCCAACCCCGAGGAGAAGGGGGCGATCGACCTCGCGCTCGAGCTCGCGCGGTCCGTGGGCGCGGACGTCGTGATCGCGAACGACCCCGACGCCGACCGCTGCGCGGTCGCGACGCTCATCGACGGCGAGTGGACGATGCTGCACGGCGACGTCGTGGGATCGCTGCTGGGCGAGCGCATCGCGGAGCACCGCGCGCTGCTGCGCATGGCGCCCGGCTCGCAGGTGCTGGCCAACTCGATCGTGTCCTCGCAGCAGCTGGGCGCGATCGCGAGCCGCCACGGCCTCGCGCACGCGAACACGCTCACGGGCTTCAAGTGGATCGGGCGCACGCCGCGCCTGGTGTTCGGCTACGAGGAGGCGCTCGGCTACTGCGTGGCGCCGCAGCTCGTACGCGACAAGGACGGCATCTCGGCGGCCCTGCTCATCGCGGACTTCGTGGCGGAGCTCAAGGCGAGCGGCCGCACGCTCGCCGATGCGATCGACGACCTCGCGCGGGCGTACGGCGTGTACCTCACGTCGCAGGTGTCGGCCCGCTACGCCGATCTCGCGGAGATCCCGGCGACCATGGCGCGGCTGATGGCGGCGCCGCCCGCGACCCTCGCGGGATCGGCCGTGGTCGCGACGGACGACATGTCGGCGGGCTTCCAGGGGCTTCCCCCGACCACGGGGCTTCACCTTGCGGCGGAGTCGGGCGCGCGCGTAATCGTGCGCCCGTCGGGCACCGAGCCCAAGGTGAAGGCCTACCTCGAGGTCATCGTGCCCGTCGAGGGCGACGATGTCGCCGCGGCTCGCACCACCGCGGCGGCCACCATGGATGAGCTGCGCGCGGACGTGACGGCGGCGCTGGGGATCTGAGCGAGGCGGGCGCGCGGGGCGCGCGGGGCGCACTGCAGCGGCGCCCCGCCTCCCCCGCCTCCCCCGGCTCCCCCGCCTCGCGCATAGCGTGGTGCGGAAATCCGGCCCGATCTCGGCTTCGCGCATCGCGTGGTGCGGTCGCGCAGGCGACCCGAGCACAGGCGACCACGCTGCAGCGAGGCGCGGCGGAATCGCACTAGCCGATGCGCGAGGCCCCGTTCCGCACCCAGAATCGCACTAGCCGATGCGCGAGGGGCGCCGGCCGCCCCGCCCGCGTCGGTACGGGATCAGTACAGGTGCCGTACGGGCTCAGTACGCGTCGGTCGACTCGGTCCCGTCGAGCACCGCGCGCGTGCCCGAGAGCCCCAGCCGGGTTGCTCCGGCCTCGATCATCGCGAGCGCGGTCGCCGCGTCACGGATGCCGCCCGAGGCCTTGATGCCCAGGCGACCGCCCACGGTCTGCGCCATGAGCTCGACCGCGTGCACCGAGGCGCCGCCAGCGGGGTGGAAGCCGGTCGACGTCTTCACGAAGTCCGCGCCCGCGGACTCCGAGGCGCGGCACGCCCCCACGATCGCGTCGTCGGTGAGCGCGGCGGACTCGATGATCACCTTGAGGATCTTGCCCTCGGGCACGGCGGCGCGCACCGCGGCCACGTCCGCCTCGACCGCGTCAAAGTCGCCTGCCAGGGCGGCGGCGATGTCGATCACCATGTCGACCTCGTCGGCGCCCTGCTCGATGCTCAGTGCCGCCTCGGCCGCCTTGACCGACGAGTGGTGCTTGCCCGAAGGGAAGCCGCAGACCGTCGCGACCGCGAGCCCCTCGGGCGTCTGAACCGGCAGCATCGACGGCGACACGCACACCGAGAACACGCCCAACTCGGCCCCCTCGGCGATGAGCGCCTCGACGTCGGCGGGGGTCGCCTCCGGCTTGAGAAGGGTGTGGTCGACGTAGCGGGCGAGCTCGGCGCGGGACAGGGTCATGACGTCTCCTGAGGGGGTCGGGTGTGCTGACACCAGCCTACGGCTTGCCACCCTCGCGGTCGCGTGCGACCCTGGATCGATGCCCCGATCGGGCACCGGACGATGAGCGACGTACCCGGCCACGCGACAAGACGACGCCACAGGAGTCACTCATGTCGTGGATCGTGCTGATCGTCTCGGGTGTGTTGGAGGCCGTCTGGGCCACCGCGCTGGGCCGCTCCGAGGGGTTCACCCGTCCCGTTCCCTCAGCGGTGTTCGTCGTCTCGCTCATCGCGAGCATGGCGGGGCTCGCGTATGCGCTCCGCGAGCTGCCCGTCGGCACCGCGTACGCGATCTGGGTGGGACTCGGCGCCGCACTCACCGTCGGCTATGCGATGGTGACGGGAGCCGAGCCCGCGAGCCTGCTGCGGATCGCGCTGATCCTCGGCATCGTGGCGTGCGTCGTGGGTCTCAAGCTGACCCACTGACGCGACGCCACGGGCCCGTGCTAAAGGTCGATCCCGTAGCCCTCGATGACGGACTCCGCGAGATCCGCGCGCTCGTCGTAGGGCAGGAACGCGCCCCACGCCGCGGCCAGGGTCGCCTCGAACAGGTCTTCCTTGGTCCAGCCGGCCTCGACGAGCACGCCGAACTCCGACGACATCGTCACGCCGGAGACCAGGCGGTTGTCCGTGTTGATGGTGACCGCGAAGCCGAGGTCGCGCAGCTCGTGCATGGGGTGATCCGCGATCGAGGGCGCCGCCCCAGTCTGGACGTTCGAGGTGGGACAGCACTCGAGCGGGATCTGCTGGTCGAGTGCGTGCTGAGCGATCACTCCATACGAGACCTCGTCCGTCCCGAAGCCGTCGATGTCCTCGTGAATCCGCACGCCGTGGCCGATGCGTCGCGCGGAGCCGAGCCCAAGCGCCTCGCCCACGGACGCGGCTCCGTCCGCCTCGCCCGCGTGGATGGTGACGGGCATGTGGTTCTCGCGCAGCAGCTGGAACGCCTCGCGGTGGTGCGCCGGGGGGAAACCGAGCTCGGGACCCGCGATGTCGAAGGCCACGCAGCAGCGACCGCGGTTGTCGAGCGCGAGCTGCGCGATCTCGAGCGAGCGGTCGAGGTGGCGCATCGCGTCGAGGATCGCGGCCGCGCGGATCGCGTGCCCCGCCTCGAGAGCCTCGGACACGCCGTCCTCGATGCCGTCCTGGACCGCCTCGACCACCTGCTGCAGCGTGAGCCCGCCCGCGACGTGCTGCTCGGGGGCGTAGCGAAGCTCGGCGTAGATCACGCCATCGGCGGCGAGGTCGACCACGGCCTCACGCGCGATCCGGCGCAGGTTGTCCGCCGACTGCATCACGGCGGTGGTGTGGGCGAAGGCCTCGAGGTAGCGCACCAGGTCACCCGCGTCGGCGTTGTCGGAGAAGATGCGGGCCAGCTCGTCCGGGTCGGTCGAGGGAAGCTCGTGGCCGATCTCGGCGGCGAGCTCGATGAGGGTCGACGGGCGCAGTCCGCCGTCGAGGTGGTCGTGGAGGACGACCTTGGGCAGGGCCAGGATCTCGTTCGGGGTGAGGGTCATGCGCCCAGGCTAGCCGCGACGGGCCGGCACCGGCAGGACGAGCCATGCGGCGCGCGTCCAGTTCCCCAGGGCGGGCAGACGGCCCGCGTCGGGGCGCAGGTCCGAGTCCGACAACGGCAGGACCGCGCCGGCGCCAGGCTCGTAGACCAGGAAGCCATCCCCCATGTCCGCAACGAGCAGCACCACGTGGCGCGGGATGACCGTGGCGAGACCGAGAGACGCGTCCCCGGAGGTGAACATCGGCACCGGGATGCCGTCCGCGAGCGCCCGCCTCGCGTGCGCGAGCAACGGCGCGAGCGCGGCGGGAGACGAGTCGTCGACCAGGCTGCCGCGGAACCGCAGCCCGGCAAAGCGCGTGCGGTCGTCGACCTTCCACGGCGGAGTGCCCAGCGATCGCGGCCACGCGACGGGCCCCAGCGCGCTCGCGGTGGTCTGCGCGTGCAGCACCCGCTGGAGCGCATGCCAGCGCTCCTCGATCGTGAGCGTCTCGAAGCCCTCCGCCTCCGCGTGCAACGCCTCGGGGGGCACGTAGGCGCCCAGGGATCGTCCCGTCGCGACCCACAGCGCCACGAACGGGTCACCCGTCATGAGCATGAGGCCCATGACCGCGGCGCCGCATGTGGTCTGGTCGACCTGGCGCGCACGCACTCCCGCCCACATCACCGCACCGTCACCCGCCCCCGCGGGATGAGCGACGATGCCGCGCGACTCGGGCGCGAGCGTCTCCCACACGCCGGCGAGGGCCGCGACGGCGGGGATCGGGGCGCCCGACGCGACGGCCCTGTCGAGCACCGCGGCATCGGCCCCCATCTGCTCGTGCGCGACGCCGAGCGCCTTCGCATCGGCGGGACTCGCGGCCTCCACGGCCCTCGAGAACGCGCGCGCGAAGAGGCCCTCCGGCGCCGCCCCATCGGCCGAACCGGCCGTGCCACCGGGGCCGTCGAGGTCCTCCGCGGGGCGCCGGGGCGTGATCCGCAGCAGCGCGCCTGCGCGCGCCGCCGCGGCCGTCACATTCCAGGCCATCTAGCGGGTGTGAGCGCCGACGGAGTCGAGGATGATCTCGCGCGTGACCGAACCACCGGGGGTGATGTCGAGAGTGCCCGCGCCGTCGCACGCCTCCGCGAGAGCGGCCAGCCCACGAGGCATGCGGTCCTCGGTCTCGGTGTGCAGCGTCATGATGACGTCGCCCGCCTTGACCTCGTCGCCCACGACCTTGTGCAGGAACACGCCCGCGGAGGCCTGCACGGGGTCCTCCTTGCGGGCCCGGCCCGCGCCCAGGCGCCACGCGGCGATGCCCACTCCCAGGGCGTCCATGCGCGTGATCACGCCGTCGCGCTCCGCCCGCACCTCCTCGACGTGCGGCGCGGCCGGCATCGTCGCGTCCGGGTCGCCTCCCTGCGCGGCGATCATCCGTCGCCAGGCGTCCATCGCGCGGCCGTCCCTCAGCGCGTCGGCGGGGTCGACGTCCGTGACCCCCGCGCCCACCAGCATCTCGCGAGCAAGCGCGAGCGTGAGCTCGACGACGTCAGCGGGTCCGCCGCCGGCGAGCACCTCGACGGACTCCGTCACCTCGAGGCCGTTGCCGATTCCGCGTCCCAGCGGCGTGGACATGTCCGTGAGGAGCGCGGACGTCACCACGCCCGCGTCGGTGCCCAGGTCGACCATGGTGCGCGCGAGTTCGAGCGCCTGCGCGCGGTCCTTCATGAACGCGCCCGTGCCCACCTTGACGTCGAGCACCAGCACGCCGGTGCCCTCGGCGATCTTCTTGGACATGATGGACGATGCGATGAGCGGGATGGCCTCGACCGTTCCGGTGACATCGCGCAGCGCATAGAGCTTCTTGTCGGCCGGCGCGAGGCCCGAGCCCGCGGCGCAGATGACCGCGCCGACGTCCTCGAGCTGGCGCAGCATCTCGTCGTTGGACAACGCGGCGCGCCAGCCGGGGATCGACTCGAGCTTGTCGAGCGTGCCGCCGGTGTGGCCGAGCCCGCGGCCCGACAACTGCGGCACCGCGACGCCGCACGCGGCCACGAGCGGCGCGAGCGGAAGCGTGATCTTGTCGCCCACGCCACCCGTCGAATGCTTGTCCGCGGTGGGTCGCGACAGCGAAGAAAAGTCGAGCCGCTCCCCCGTGTTGATCATCGCCTGGGTCCATCGCGCGATCTCCGCGCGGCTCATGCCACGCTGCAGGATCGCCATCGCGAGGGAGCTCATCTGCTCGTCCGCGACCACGCCGCGCGTGTACGCGTCGACGACCCAGTCGATCTGGTCGTCGGTCAGGGTGCCGCCGTCTCGCTTGACGCGAATGACGTCGACGGCGTCGTGGCGCTCGGCCATCAGTGCTCCTCGAGGTGTTGGGGCCCGAAGGCCCACGGAAGAAGGTCGTCCAGCGTGAGGGTGCCGTCAGGGCCGTCGATCAGCAGCCCGGGGCCGCCGAACTCGTACAGCAACTGCCTGCACCGCCCGCAGGGCTGCAGCGGCGCACCCGCGGCGTCGACGCACGCGAACGCGATCAGCCTGCTGCCCAGCGCGTCCGTGTGCAGCTTCGACACGAGTGCGCATTCGGCGCACAGCGTGAGCCCGTAGCTCGCGTTCTCGACGTTCGCGCCCGTGACGATCTCGCCGGTGTCGGTGAGGGCCGCCGCCCCCACCTTGAACGTCGAGTACGGCACGTACGCGCGCGCATTCGCCTCGCGCGCCTTGGCACGGAGGAGGTCCCAGTCGATATCCATGGCCTACTTCTTGTACGGCTTGCCCTCGGCGGCAGGCGGGCGAGCGTGGCCCACGAGTCCGGCGACGGCGAAGATGGTCGCGAGGTACGGCAACATCGCGAGGAACTGCGACGGGATCGCGGTGCCGACGATGCCGAACTGCTCGCGCAGCGAGTCGGCGAAGCCGAAGAGCAGGGCGGCGGCGAGCGCCCCCTTGGGGCTCCACCGGCCCAGGATCATCGCGGCCAGCGCGATGAATCCCTTGCCGCCCGTCATCTCCTTGCCGAACGCGAGGCCGTTCGCGACGGTGAAGAACGCACCACCCAGTCCGGCGATCGCGCCGCCCAGGATGGTGTTGCGCACGCGCGTGCGGTTGACCTTGATGCCCACGGTGTCCGCGGCACGCGGGTGCTCGCCGACGGCGCGCACGCGCAGACCCCAGCGCGACTTGAACAGCATGATGTGCAGCACGATCACGATGACGTACATGAGGTACACCAGCGCGTTCGAATTGAACAGCACGGGCCCGATGATCGGGATCTGGTGGAGCAGCGGGATGGGCAGTCGCGGCAGGCCGATGGCCTGGTTGAGTTCGGTGTTCTCGCGCAGGAGGGTGCCGAAGAGGAAGTTCGTCACGCCGATCACGAGCACGTTGAGCACGACGCCGACCACGATCTGGTCGACCCAGTAGCGGACGGCGAACAGCGACAGCGCGGCGCCCACGAGGGCGCCGGCGAGAGGCGCGGCGATGAGTCCCGCGTACGCGCCCAGCTCCCGCGAGCCTGAGGCGTTCGACACGTAGCCCGTCACGACCGCCGCGAGGAAGGCGCCGGCGAGCAGCTGACCCTCGATCGCGATGTTGATGATGCCCGAGCGCTCGCACAGGGTGCCGGCGAGAGAGCCGAACACGAGCGGAGTGGCCAGGAACACGGAGCCGATCAGCAGGCCCGTGATCTGCATCGACGTGCCCTCCTTGCCCGCACCGGCCCACGTGAGGAGCGCGGTGATCACGGCAAAGCCGAACCCGACGTAGAGGTACCACGGGATGGTGCGACGGTTCCATGCGAGCCAGAACGCCACGCCCGACAGCGCGAGTGCGACGACCGACAGCAGGATCGCCGTCGGCTGGGACGGCACGGTCCACGTGGAGATCTGGAAGAAGTCAGTGGACCGCGCCACCGCGAAGGTGGTCTCCTCGCCCGACGAGGTTCCGAAGCCCAGGAACAGCAGGGACAGCAGGCCCACGGCACCCAGCGTGATCGGCGCGCGCAGCTTGCGCGCCAGGACGGGGACGGCGGGTGCGGCCGCGATGGGCTCGGCAACAGTGGTGGTCACGCCGCCACCTCCTTGACGTTCGTCGGGGTCGGGAGCCTGAAGAGGAATCTCACGAGCGGCGGGGCCGCGATGAACAGCACGATGAGCGACTGGATGACGAGCACGATGTCCACCGGCAGGCCCGCCTGGACCTGCAGCGCGGGGCCAGAGGCCCGCAGCCCGCCGAACAGGATCGCCGCCATCACGGTGCCCACGGGACGCGAGCGTCCCAGCAGCGCGACGGTGATCGCGTCGAAGCCGAACGAGGCGGCGACATCGGTCGTCAGCGACTTCTCGGTGCCGAGGATCTGCGCGGAGCCTGCGAGACCCGCGAGGGCACCCGCGAGGGTCATCACCAGGATGTACGCCTTGGCGACGCTCATGCCCGCCGTGCGCGCCGCGGACGGGTTGGCACCCACCGCGCGGAACTGGAAGCCCAGCGTCGACCGCTCCATGAGCCACCACACGCCCGCAGCGGCCGCGAGCGCGATCAGGAAGCCCAGGTGAAGCGGGAACTGCTCGCCGAGGATCAGCGGATACTCCGCGGTCTCGTGAATGAGCGGCGACTGCGGGTTGTCCGAGCCGGGGCGCTGGAATGCATCCTTGGTGAGCAGGAACGCCACCAGGTTGAGCGCGATGTAGTTGAGCATGATGGTCGTGATGACCTCATGCGCACCGGTGCGCGCCTTGAGGATGCCGGGGATGAAGCCCCACAGCGCGCCACCCACGACGCAGCCGATCACCGCAACCAGCAAGTGGAGTCCCGCGGGGAGCTCCCACGTCCAGCCGATGAAGCCACCCAGCGTCGCGCCGATCACGATCTGTCCCTGCGCGCCGATGTTGAACAGGCCCGCACGGAAGCCGATGCCGAGGCCGAGTCCCGCGAAGATCAGCGGGGTGGCCACGGTGAGGGTCTGCGTGAAGGGCTTGATCTGCGCCGCGAAGCTGTTGCCGTTCGAGTTGAACACCGCTCCCTGGAACATCGCCTGGTACGCGCCCACGACCGCATCGCCGATGGCAGCGAACGTGTCGCCCGGCCGCGAGAAGAAGTAGACGGCGGCCTCGCGCACCTCCGCCGAGGCGATCACGATGAGCACGCTGCCGAGGATGAGCGAGGCGACAATCGCGAGGATGACGACGAGCGTCTGGCTCTCGACGATCTCCTTGAGCATTCCGCGCGCGTCGCGGTCCTTCTCCGGCGTGGCCGGAGCCTCCGTCGTGGCGCTCACGCGGCCTCCTCCTCCAGTGCGCCGGCCATCATGAGGCCGAGCGTGTCGCGGTCGGTGTCGGGCGAGACGATGCCGACGATCTTGCCGTGGTACATGACCGCAATGCGGTCGGCGAGCGCGACGACCTCGTCGAGCTCCGCGCTCACGATGATCACCGCGGCGCCTGCGTCGCGCTCCGCGACGATCCGCTTGTGGACGAACTCGATCGAGCCGACGTCGAGGCCGCGCGTGGGGTTCGACGCGATGAGCAGCTTGAGCTGGCGCGAGAGCTCGCGCGCGAGCACCACCTTCTGCTGATTGCCTCCCGACAGCGAGCCCGCGGTCTGGTCGATCGACGTGGCACGCACGTCGAACTGCTCGACGTGCTTGCGTGCCTCGTCAGCAATGACTCCGGGCTGCAGCGCGATGCCCTTGGCGTACGGCGGCCGGTCGTGCAGGTCGAGGATGAGGTTGTTCGCGATGGTCATCGTCGCGACGATTCCGTCCTCGGTGCGGTCCTCGGGCACGAACCCGATCCCGGCGTGGAGCACGTCCTTGATCGGCCGGCCCGTAATGACCTCGCCGTCGAGGCGCGCGATGCCCGCCTCGGGCTTGACCACCCCGAGCAGGGCCTCCGTGAGCTCCGTCTGGCCGTTGCCCTGGACGCCGGCGATCGCGAGGATCTCGCCCGCCTTGACGTCGAAGGACACGCCAGCGAGCTGCACCACGCCGGCCTCGTCGATGACGGTGAGGCCGTCGACCTCCAGCATCGTCTCGCCGGGTGTGGCGTCGGTCTTGTCCACGCGCATCGTGACGGCGCGCCCGACCATGAGCGAGGCCAGCTCCTCCTGCGAGGCGGTGGGCTCGGCGGTGCCGACCACCTTGCCGCGGCGGATCACCGTGATGGTGTCGGCGACGGCCTTCACCTCGCGCAGCTTGTGGGTGATGAGGACCACCGCGGTGCCGGCGTCGCGCAGCTGACGCACGATGCCGAGAAGCTCGTCGGTCTCCTGCGGGGTGAGCACGGCGGTGGGCTCATCGAGGATGAGCACCTGCGCGTCGCGCGACAGTGCCTTGATGATCTCGACGCGCTGCTGCGCACCCACGGGCAGGTCCTCGATGACCGCGTCGGGGTCCACGTTGAAGTTGAAGCGCTCGGAGATCTCGCGCACCTTGGCGCGCGCCGCATCGATGTCGAGCAGTTTCGCGGGCCCGCGCACGTCCTCGTGACCGAGCATGACGTTCTCGGCCACGGTAAAGGGGTGCACGAGCATGAAGTGCTGGTGCACCATGCCGATTCCCGCGGCCATGGCGTCTCCCGGTCCGGCGAAGGCGACGGGCTCGTCGTTGAGCAGCACCTCGCCCTCGTCGGCGTCGTACAGGCCAAACAGCACGTTCATGAGCGTCGACTTGCCGGCGCCGTTCTCGCCGAGCAGCGCGTGCACGGAGCCCGGCTCGACCAGGAGGTCGATCTTGTCGTTCGCGGTGAAGTCACCGAACCTCTTGGTGATGCCACGGAGCTCGAGTTTCACGGGCGTCCTTCCACGTCTTTGATGGTGTGTTTCAGAGCGTACTCCGGGGGGGACGAGCCGGGGGGCGCGCCACGGGGCTACCCGTGACGCGCCCCCCGGGCCGTCGTCAATCGCGACTAGGAGGTCGCGATCGACCCGTCGATGATGCCCGCCGTGATGGTCTCGAGCTCGGCGAGAACGTCCTCGCTCACGACCGAGGCGGTGGTGCCGAGGCCGACACCCTCGTTCTCGAGCGTGCCGAAGTAGGCCTCGGCCGAGAAGCCGGCGCCCACCGCAGCCTCGTTGACCACGTCGTGGACCGCGGGGCCCATGTTCTTCATGATCGAGGTGAGGATGATGTCGCTGTACTCGGGCGCGGTGAGCGTCCAGTCGGAGTCGACACCGATGATCCAGGTGTCACCGGCCGCCTGCGCGGCGGCGGCGGCGCCGAGGCCCACGGGGCCCGCGACAGGGAGGATGATGTCCGCACCCTGGTCGATGAAGCCCTGCGTGAGGTTCTGGCCCTTGGTGGCGTCCTCGAAGTCACCGGTGAACGAGCCGTCGGTGCCGTCCCAGCCGAGCACCGTGACGTCGCCGCCGGTGGTCTCGTTGAAGTAGTTAACGCCGCGGTAGAAGCCGTCCATGAAGACAGTGACCGGCGGGATGTTGATGCCGCCGAAGGTCGCCACGGTGCCGGTCGCGGTGGTGGCCGCTGCGGCGTAGCCCGCGAGGAACGCGGCCTCGTTGGTGCTGAAGAGGATCGGCTTGACGTTGTCGACCGGCTCGTCGAACGCGTTGTCAATCATCGCGAAGTTGGTGTCGGGGTTCGCGGCGGCCGCAGCGGCGGTCGCGTCACCCAGGAGGAAGCCCACCGTGACGATCAGGTCGCAGCCGTCGGCCACGAGCGCGTCGATGTTCGGGCCGTACTCGTTGCCGTCCTGCGACTCAACGGTGTTGTACTCCAGGCCGAGCTCCTCGGAGATCGACACCAGGCCCTCGTAGCCGGCCTGGTTGAACGACTTGTCGTCGAAGCCGCCCGCGTCCGAGACCATGCAGGGGCGGTAGTCGACGGTCTCCACGGGCGTCTCGCCGCCGGCCGTGGCGGAGGACGAAGCAGCGGGCTCCTCCTCGGGCGCCGAGGCGCAGGCAGCCAGCACGAGCGCCGACACGGCGGTCAGCGCGCCCACACGGATGATGTTCTTCATCAGGTGTTTCCCTCTCTTCTGCCCGGCGGTCGCCGGGCTGGGTGTAAGCGTTATCGTACGCGCGGTTGTGTTACGCGGGACGGCGCCGATGTTGCGTCCAGGCAACGATTGGGTATCGTTCACGCCGTTTCGAGCGAGGCGGACGCGTCCTTCACGCGCTGGGCCGCGGACCGCACCGTGACCAGCAGGGCCTCGTCCGACTCGACCACCACGGCATCGTCCACCCCCACGATCACCACGGGCTTGGTGCCCCCCACGACGAGCGCCCCCGCGGCGCCCACGGCGCCGACGGGCGCGGTGCGGTGGATGCTCACGGCGGTTCCCGCGACGCCCGAGAGCTCCGCGAGCGAGTCGAAGTCGCCCACGTCGTGCCACTCGAAGGTCGCGGGCACCACGGCCACGCCGCCCGCGGCCGCCACGGGTTCGGCGATCGCGTGGTCGATCGCGATGCGGGTCAGCGTGGGCCACACGCGCGCGAGCACCTCGGCGCGAGCGGGCCCGTCCCACGCGGCGGCGATCTCCCTCACCCCTGCCGCGAGCGCGGGCTGCAGCCGGTCGAGGTGGCCCAGCAGGGCATCGGTCCTCACGACGAACATCCCCGCGTTCCACGCGAAGCCGCCGCGCGCGAGCATTCCCGCCGCGGTCTCGGCGTCGGGCTTCTCCGTGAACGCGACCACATGGCGCGCCGCGCCGGTGAGCGCCTCTCCCATCTCGATGTAGCCGAAGGCGGTCGAGGGCTCGGTGGGCTCGATACCGATCACGACGACCTTGCCCTCGCGCGCGACCTCGACCGCCCGCGCGACCGTCGCACGAAAGGACGCGGCGTCGGGGATGAGGTGGTCCGCCGCGAAGGATCCGATGACCCGCGGCCCCCACCGATGCTCGACCACCGCCGCCGCGAGCGCGATCGCGGCCATCGAGTCGCGCGGGCTGGGCTCGGTGAGCAGGTCCTCGCGGGGCAGGTCGAGCTGGCCGGCCACGGCGTCGACGTGCCGCTCCCCCGTCACCACCAGCACCCGGCTCGACAGCGGGCGCACGCGCGCGACCGTGTCCTGAATGAGGGTCGCCCCCGTGCCCAGCAGATCGAGCAGGAACTTGGGCCGGTGAGGCTGTGACAGCGGCCACAGCCGCGAGCCCACTCCCCCCGCGGGGATCACGATGACGAGGTCGTCGATCTCGGTCGCCGACGGAGTCTCGCCGGACGCTGGCGCGCTGTGCTCGGAGGTCATGGGGACCACATTAGGATGAGCGACATACCCGGTTGAGTTCGAAGGAGAACCGTGTCCCCCACGACAACGCTCTATCGAGGCCATGAAGGCATGTGGATGTGGGTCGTCCATCGCGTGACGGGCGTCGCCATCTTCTTCTTCCTGCTTGTCCACGTGTTGGACACGGCCCTTGTCCGGGTGTCGCCCGAGGCCTACAACGAGGTCATCGGCAGCTACAAGACCCCGATCTACGGGCTCGTCGAGGCGGGGCTGGTCGCGGCCATCCTGCTGCACGCGTTCAACGGACTGCGCATCATCGCGGTCGACCACTCGACGTGGGCGCTGCGCCACCAGAAGCAGCTCGTGTGGGCCGTGTGGGTGCTGTTCGCGATCCTCATGGTGCCGTTCCTCGTCCGCCACCTCGGACACGTCTTCGGGGGTGCCTGATGACCACCGCACAGCCGGCACAGCCCGCCCCCCGCGCGCCGCGCCTCAAGGAGCCCCAGGTCCGCTCGGGCCGCCTTCGCCCCGGCGCGGAGCAGTGGTCGTGGCGCTTCATGCGCCTGTCGGGGCCCCTTCTCGTGGTCCTGATCCTCACGCACCTCTTCATCAACCTCATGACGGGCGACGGGGTCAACCAGATCGACTTCGCGTTCGTCGCGGGCAAGTGGGCCGCACCGCTGTGGAAGATCTGGGACCTCACGATGCTGGTGCTCGCGATGCTGCACGGCGGCAACGGCATGCGCCTGCTCATCAACGACTACGCGCAGCGCCCGTGGATGAAGAAGCTCCTGCACGGCGCGCTCGGGGTGGCGGTCATCGGCATCATCGTCCTCGGTAGCCTGGTCATCTTCACGTTCGACCCGTGCCCGACTGGGACGGATCCCGAACTCCTGAACATCGAACTCTGCAAGGAACTTGGACGGCTATGACCCACCACGAGTACGACGTCGTCATCGTCGGCGCCGGCGGCGCCGGCATGCGAGCCGCCCTGGAGAGCTCTCAGCGGGCCCGCACCGCGGTGCTCACCAAGCTCTACCCCACGCGCTCGCACACCGGAGCGGCTCAGGGCGGCATGGCCGCGGCCCTTGCCAACGTCGAGGACGACTCGGCCGAGTGGCACGTGTTCGACACGATCAAGGGTGGCGACTACCTGGTGGACCAGGACGCCGCGGAGATCCTGTGCAACGAGGCGATCGACGCGGTGCTCGACCTCGAGAAGATGGGCCTGCCCTTCAACCGCACGCCCGACGGCAAGGTGGACCAGCGCCGCTTCGGCGGTCACACCCGCAACCATGGCGAGGCCGCCGTGCGGCGCGCGTGCTACTCCGCCGACCGCACGGGCCACATGATCCTGCAGACGCTCTACCAGCAGTGCATCAAGCAGGAGGTCGAGTTCTTCAACGAGTACTACGTGCTCGACCTCATCCTCGACGGCGACCCTCAGCAGGCCGGCCCCGGCGAGGAGGTCGCGGTGGCGGGCGTGGTCGCTCTCGAGCTGTCGACGGGCGAGGTGCACACCTTCCGCGCGAAGTCCGTGATCTTCGCGACCGGCGGCGCAGGCAAGATCTTCAAGACGACGTCGAACGCGCACACGCTCACGGGCGACGGCATGGGCATCGCGCTCACCGCCGGGCTCCCGCTCGAGGACATGGAGTTCTTCCAGTTCCACCCGACGGGCCTCGCGGGCCTGGGCATCCTGCTGTCCGAGGCCGCGCGCGGCGAGGGCGGAATCCTGCGCAACTCCGAGGGCGAGCGCTTCATGGAGCGCTACGCCCCCACCATCAAGGACCTCGCGCCGCGCGACATGGTCGCGCGTGCGATGGCCAACGAGGTTCGCGAGGGCCGCGGCGCGGGTCCCCACAAGGACTACGTATTGCTCGATCTCACGCACCTCGAGCCCGCCCACATCGACGAGAAGCTCCCTGATATCACCGAGTTCGCGCGCACCTACCTGGGCGTCGAGCCGTACACCGAGCCGGTGCCGGTCTACCCCACCGCGCACTACGCGATGGGTGGCATCCCCACCACGGTGAAGGGCGAGGTGCTGCGCAACAACACCGACGTCGTCAAGGGCCTCTACGCCGCCGGGGAATGCGCGTGCGTGTCCGTCCACGGCGCCAACCGGCTGGGCACCAACTCGCTGCTCGACATCAACGTGTTCGGCCGCCGCGCGGGAATCGCCGCCGCCGAGTACGCGGCCTCCGTGGAGGCCGCCCCCGTCTTGCGGGACGATGCCGCGGCCAGGGTCGAGGGCATCGTCACCCGTCTCTTGGGGACCGTGGGCGGCGAGGGCACCGCGCGCGTGGCCGACGTCCGCAAGGCCCTCCAGGAGACCATGGACCGCAACGTCCAGGTGTTCCGCGACGCGGCCTCGCTCGAGGAGGCGCGCGGCGTGGTCGCCGAGCTCAAGAAGCGCTACGAGTCCGTCGCGATCCACGACCGCGGGCGCCGCTTCAACACGGACCTGCTCGAGGCGATCGAGCTGGGCTTCCTGCTCGAGATCGCCGAGGTCGTGGTCGAGGGTGCGCTCGCTCGCGAGGAGTCCCGCGGCGGCCACTACCGCGAGGACTTCCCCACGCGCGACGACGAGCGCTTCCTCCACCACACGATGGCCTATGCGACGCCCGACGGTGTGCGGCTCGACACCAAGCCCGTGGTGATCACCAAGTACCAGCCCATGGAGAGGAAGTACTGACATGACGGCGACTGTCGAGACCCCCGCCGTGGGCGAGGTCGCGTCCATTCAGGTGAAGCTCCGGATCCTGCGGTCGAACCCCGAGGGCACCGCGGACCATGCGCCGGGAGAGGCATACTGGCAGGAGTTCGAGATCGAGGCGCACGCCACCGACCGCGTGCTCGACGCCCTCCACAAGATCAAGTGGGAGCAGGACGGCTCGCTCGCGTTCCGTCGCTCGTGCGCGCACGGCGTGTGCGGATCCGACGCGATGCGTATCAACGCGCGCAACCGCCTGGCATGCAAGACGCTACTCAAGGACCTCAACCCGGCCAAGCCCATCATCGTCGAGCCCATCAAGGGCCTGCCGGTCGAGAAGGACCTGATCGTCGACATGGAGCCGTTCTTCGCCTCCTACCGCGAGATCATGCCGTTCCTCATGACCACGGGCAACGCGCCCACGCGCGAGCGGCTGCAGTCCCCCGAGGAGCGCCAGCGCTTCGACGACACGACCAAGTGCATCATGTGTGCCGCGTGCACCACGTCGTGCCCGGTGTTCTGGACCGATGGCCAGTACTTCGGCCCCCAGGCGATCGTCGGCGCGCATCGGTTCATCTTCGACTCTCGCGACGAGGGTCAGTGGGACCGCCTCGAGATCCTCAACGACAAGGCCGGCGTGTGGAAGTGCCGCACGGCGTTCAACTGCACCGAGGCCTGCCCGCGCGGCATCGAGGTGACCAAGGCGATCTCCGAGGTCAAGAAGGCGCTCACGACCGGCGAGATCTAAGCACTGCCCGCGCCGTGCGGGAACCGCGCGACACCGGTCGCGAAAGGTGTGACGTGCGACAGGGGTACGGCAGGTCAGGACGTCGCGGCGGGTCAGGATGTCGCCTGCGACTCCTCGCGTGTGCCGAGCCACGCCGCACCCATGAGCACGATCCTCGCCACGAAGTCCGCAAAGATCATGATCGACACGAGCGCGGCGAACGAGCCCAGCACGGGATTGTCAGCCACGCCGCCGACCACATAAGACACACCCAGTCGCAGCGTCCCGATCGCGACCGCCGTCGCCGCGAGCGTCCACAGGAGGGGCCTGCGCGGTCCCTCATAGCGACCCAACACCACGATCGCGAGCGCCACGAAGGCGGCGTCGAGTAGCACCCCCACGAACAGCGCCGGCCCGCGCACGATCCACTCCGACACGAGCTCGATCGACACGAGGTCCGCGAGCGCCTCCGCGAACCGCGACGCAAGCACCTGCAGCGCGAAGCCGAGCACCACGACCACGAACAGCGAGAACAGCGCGATAAGGTCGCGCACCTTGCCCTGGACGGGGCCCGCGAGGTCCCCGCCGAGCATCGCCCTCACGCCCAGGCGCATGCCCCCCAGGTAGCGCGTCGCGGTATTGAGAAGCAGCAACAGGCCCACGACTCCCACGATTCCCGTGATGGTCTGCGGGCGGATCGCGGAGGGATCCACGAGGGCGTCCTCGCCCGTGCCGACCACTCCGGGCAGCACTCCGTCGATGAACGAGTAGAAGGCCTCGTTCCACGCGCGGTTGTTCTGCACCAGGTAGCTGGACGCGGTGACGCCGATCACGAGCGCGGCGGCGATCGAGGTCAGCGAGAAGTACGCGATGCCCCCCGCGAGGACCATGCCGTTGCGGTCCTTCATGCGCTCGAGCGTGCGTCCCGCGTGGCTCGCGTCAAAGCGCTCTTTGAGCGCCTTGCCGCGTGCGACGAGGGTGCCCGCCTTGTCCTTGAGGTCGGTACCGCTCGTCATGCTCCCCCTATCGATGCAGCGGAGGCAGCAGCCCCAGCCGGTCGTAGATCCGGTCCAGCGTGGCCTGGGCGATGGTCGATGCCTTCGCGGCGCCCTGGGCCAGCACCCCGTCCAACCGCTCGGGGGACTCGATCCATTCCATCGCGGCGTCGTGGAACGGCGTGAGGTACGCGACGACGACGTCGGCGAGGTCGACCTTGAGGTGTCCGTACATGCGGCCCTCGTACTCCGCGACCAGGCCGTCGACATCACGACCCGTGAGCGCGGAGTAGATCGTCAGCAGGTTCGACACACCGGGCTTGGCCTCGCGGTCGAAGCGGATCACGGAGTCGAGGTCGGTGACGGCCGACTTGATGTTCTTGGCGACCTTCTTCGGGTCGTCGAGCATCTCGATGATGCCCTTGGGATTGCCGGTCGACTTCGACATCTTCTTGACCGGGTCCTGCAGGTCGTAGATCTTGGCCGTCTCCTTGACGATGTGCGCCTCGGGCACCATGACCGTTCCCTCGCCGAACCGCCCGTTGATGCGCTGCGCGAGGTCGCGCGACAGCTCGAGGTGCTGGCGCTGGTCCTCCCCCACCGGCACCACGTCGGTGTCGTACAGCAGGATGTCGGCGGCCATGAGGATCGGGTAGGTGAACAGGCCCACGTTCGCGCCGGACTCGCCCGTCTTCTGCGCCTTGTCCTTGAACTGGGTCATGCGCGACGCCTCGCCCATGCCCGTGAAGGTGCTGAGGATCCAGGAGAGCTCCGCGTGCTGCGGCACGTGGGACTGCACAAAGCACAGGGAGCGCTCCGGATCCACACCGGCCGCGAGGTACTGGGCCGCGGTGCGGCGCGTCCGCGACCGCAGCAGCTCCGGCTCGGGCGCCTGGGTGAGCGCGTGCAGATCGACCACGGAGTAGATGGCGTCGTGGGTGTCCTGGAGCTTGACCCACTCGACCAGCGCGCCCAGGTAGTTGCCAAGGTGGAGGGAGTCGGAGGTCGGCTGCATGGCCGAGAACACGCGGGTCATGCGCCCATTGTTCCAAAGAACGGGAGCGGCTCGGACCGCCCCGCCCGCAGCCACCCGGCCCCGGCATCGTCCCGGGGGACGGGACGATGCCTAGGTGGCGTCGGAATCGAACGGCGCCTTGCCGGGGGGCGGGGGTAGAGGGCGCGGAGCCGCCGCCCTGGGCGGCGGCGACGGCTCGGCGAGCGCATCACGGACGATCCGGCGGGGGTCGTACTGGCGCGGGTCGAGCTGAGACCAGTCGACCTCGTCACCCACCTCCTGCTTGAGGGTCGCCTTGCCCGACTGCACGAGGTCGCGGCCCTTGATCACGAGGTTGCGCAACTGGCGCGCGTACTCCGGCATCCGCTCGGGCCCGACCACGAGGATCGCGACCAGCACGAGGATGAGGAGTTCCCCGCCGTTGATGTCCAGCATGCGCCCTATTCTGACGGGTCGGGGAGCATGCCGCCATCACCGTCGGGGCCGGACTGCTCGGGCGCCGACTCCTCGGGCTCACCCGAGTCGCCGTACGAGACCTCGGTGTTGGCCACGAGGGTCACGGTGATGTCCTGTTCGGACTCGCCGCGACGGACCGTGAGGACCACGTCCTCGTCGGGGGCCTTCGCGCGGATCGCGACCACGAGCTCGTCGCTGCGCGTGATGGGGCGACCGTCGATCGCGGTGATGACGTCTCCCGACTCGATGCCAGCGAGGTCGGCGGGACCACCCGACGCGACGCCGCCCTCGTCGGCGACCTTGACGCCCTCTCCCGTGTACGTGCCGTCGAGCACGACACCCACCACGGGGTAGGTCGCGGTGCCGGTCGCGATGATCTCCTCGGCGGTGCGTCGCGCCTGGTTCGACGGGATCGCGAAGCCGAGCCCGACCGAGCCGGACTGGCTGGCGGAGCTGCCGAGCGAAGCGATGGCCGAGTTGATGCCGATGACCTCGCCGCGCGCATTGAGCAGCGGCCCGCCCGAGTTGCCGGGGTTGATCGCCGCGTCCGTCTGGATCGCGTCGATGAACGCGGTGGACTCGGTGTCACCCGCCGTCACGGGCCGGTGGAGTGCGGACACGATTCCCGTGGTCACGGTGGCCTCGAGACCGAGGGGGGATCCGACGGCGATGACGTCGTCACCCACGACCATGGCGTCGGAGTCGCCGAGAACGAGCGGCGTGAGGCCGGTCGCGTCGATCTTGACCACGGCGAGGTCGTAGTCGGCGGTCGCGCCGACGATCTCACCCTCGTACTCGGTGCCGTCGCTCATCACGACCGTCACGGTGTCGCCGTCGGAGCCCGACACGACGTGGTTGTTGGTGAGGATGTAGCCGTCCTCGCGAATGATGAAGCCCGATCCCTCACCGGCGACCTGGCCGCCCTGAAGGTTCTCGATCGACACCACCGAGGGCAGCACCGAGGCGGCAACCGAGGCGACCGTGGTGGAGTCCGTGCTCGAGATCGTCGAGTTGCCCGACTGCGGCAGCGTGGCAGCGGCGCCGGAGGACGCGGAGGAGGGGCCGAACTCGTCGTAGGCCCATGCGCCGCCGAAGCCGGCGCCCGCGCCAAGCACGAGAGAGCCCGCGACGATCGCGGCGACCGTCGAGCGGCGCAGCCGCGCGGGGCGGGTCGCCGGGGACTGCGGAAACGCGGCCGGCTCGGCGGGGGGCACCGCGGGCGGGAAGAAGGAGGCGCCGGGCGCGGCGGACGGCAGCTCGACCGTGTCGTGGGTCGGCCGCGAGAGGTCGGTGGTCGTGGCAGGCGCCTCGGGAGTCGAGGCCGTCAGGTCGCGCGGAGGCGCGAAGGGGTTGTCATTCATGCGTGGGGATCCCTTGCGGCTAGTGGCCGGTCAGCGCGTCGGCGAAGACGCCCATGCCGGCCATGACTTGGTCGACGAACCCTGGCTCGTCGTCCTGCGGGAACGCGGCCGCCACCTCTTCAAGAGTGCCCTGTGCGCAGTCGCACGACAGGGCCACCACGATCTCGCCCGCCTGCCAGACGATTCGTGACGGCGAGGTGCCGATCACGTAGGCGTCGACGCCCTCGACATCGGCCAGCGGCAGGTCAGCCACGAGCTCGGGCGAGAGGCGTCCCTGCTGCTCGAGGACGAGCACCGGCACGGAGCCGTTCAGCAGGGTGGCGACGAGCACGGGAGAGCCATTGGGCACCTCCTTGAGCGCCGCCTCGACCGGTTCGAATCCACTCGACTGCCAATCCGGGTGGATCCATGCGCCCAGCTCGTCCCCGGAGCGCATGCTCCGGGAATCGATGCGGGCGACACTGAGGACGCCGTCCTCCGACGATGCCGTGAGGCCCGGGTCGACGTCGTCGGGCTCGCCCGCGACGTACGCCGCCCCCACGAGCGCCGCGAGCACGATCACGACGGACAGCGTGAGGACCACGGGACGGCGGTCGCGTCCGCGGGCCGCGCGCGCGTGGCGCGGGCTCTCGTGCTGAGCGATCTGCGCGATCCGGTCGCGGTCCAGCAGGCTGCGGGCGAAGGACATGTCGATTCCGGCGTCCGACGAGTTCAGGGCCTCACGCGCGAGGCGAAGGTCGTCCCAGCGCGCGGAGCACTCGGCGCACTCCTCGAGGTGAGCCATCGCCTCGGCCGCGGCATCCCTCGGGAGTCGGTTGTCGAGCAGATCGTGGATCCGCTCCCCCAGGTGCCGTCCGCTCACACGCCACCTCGCATCGGGGCGCGGTGAGCGAGCGACTCACGGAGCCGGGCGCGGGCGCGGGACAGGCGCGAGCGCACCGTGCCCATCTTGATGCCGAGCGTCGCCGCGATCTCCTCGTACGAGAGCCCCTCGATGTCCGCGAGCACCACGGCGGCACGGTACTCCGGCGGGAGGTCCGCGAGCGCGGCGATGATGTCGTCGCCGAGGTTCGACATGTCGAAGGCGTCTTCGGGCTGGCCGGAACGCTCGTGGCGGTCGAAGCTGTCCGAGGTCGCGACCGCGGAGTCGTCGTCGGCCATGAAGTCGAAGCGGATGCGCTTCTTGCGGCGCATGCGGTCGAGGAACAGGTTGGTCGTGATGCGGTGCAGCCAGCCCTCGAACGTGCCCGGCTTGTACTGCGAGAGCGAGTTAAAGACGCGCACGAACACGTCCTGCGTGAGGTCCTCGGCATCGTGCTGGTTGCCCGTGAGGTGATACGCGAGGCGGTAGACGCGGGCCGAGTGGTCCTCGACGATGCGCTCCCACGTGAGTTCGGGCGCGGCGGCAGGAGCGATCGTGGCCTCCAGTGCGGCGGTCTCGGTCATCGTGCGCTCCCCTCGTGCATCACATCGTGTCAACGGGTCCTGATGCGTCCATGTTCCCATGCGGTCCTGAGAGTTCCCTGAGAGGGACCGATACGCTGGGCTTCACAAGGAGGCGTGATGAGCACCGAAGCAGCGAACTGGGCCTACGCGGAGGACTTCGTCGAGGAGGACCGCGTGATCCTCGCGGCACGCGACGTCGCCGACCAGCTGGGATGCGTGCCGGTTCTCCCGGGCGCGGCCCGCGCGATCGAGGTCCTGGCGAGGACGATGCGCGCGAGCTCCGCGGTCGAGATCGGCACCGGCGCGGGGGTGTCGCTTACGTATCTGCTGCGCGGGATGGGCCCGAGCGGCGTCGTGACGACCATCGACGTCGAGCCCGAGCACCACCGCGCGGCGCGGCAGACCATCGCCGCCGGCGGATTCGCGCCCGAGCGCGCCCGCATGATCACGGGCCGCGCCCTCGACGTGCTGCCGCGCCTCACGGACGGCGGCTACGACATCGTCCTCATCGACGCGCGCAAGTCGGAGTACCCCGCGTACCTCGAGCACGCGATGCGGCTGTTGCGCTCGGGCGGCCTGCTTCTCATCGACAACGCGCTGTGGCATGGGCGTGTGCCCGACCCCGCTCAGCGGGATAAGGACACGACCGCGGTGAGGGAGACCCTCAAGGCAGTGCGAGAGGACGAGCGGCTCACGGTGGCGCTGCTGCCCTCGGGAGACGGCCTCCTCGCGGCCGTCAAGGAGTGACGGCTAGGACTGCGGGAGCGCGGCGTGGAGCGCGTCGCCGAGCTGCTTGACCTCGTCGGCCGTGATCTCGACCACGAGACGGCCTCCGCCCTCGAGCGGGACTCGCATCACGTAACTGCGACCCTCCTTCACGACCTCCATGGGGCCGTCGCCGGTGCGGGGCTTCATTGCAGCCATCGTGTGGTTCTCCTCGGGTGCGTCACGCGCCGCGAAGCACGGCGTTACGCTCGATTCTACTGCGCGCGGCAGACCGTGCCCAAATCACCCGCGCCTAGCCGTCCTCACGGGTGAGCGCGACCATGCGCGCCACGGCCTCGTCCGGATCGTCGGTGACGGACACCAACTCGAGGTCGGTGGGAGAGATCTTGCCGTCGGCCGCGAGCGTGTCACGCATCCAGTCGAGCAGGCCGCCCCAGTAGGACGTGCCGACCAGCACGATCGGGAACCGGCGCACCGTGCGGGTCTGGACCAGGGTGAGGCACTCGAAGAGCTCGTCGAGGGTGCCGTATCCGCCCGGCAGTGCGATGAATCCCTGGGCGTACTTCACGAACATGGTCTTGCGCGCGAAGAAGTAGCGGAAGTTGATGCCCAGGTTGACGTGCTCGTTGACGCCCTGTTCGAAGGGGAGCTCGATACCGAGCCCCACGGAGGTGCCGCCCGCCTCGGAGGCGCCCTTGTTCGCGGCCTCCATGCAGCCGGGGCCGCCGCCCGTGATGACGGCGTAGCCCTCCTCGACCAGGCGCCTGCCCACCTCGACGCCCGCCTCGTACTCCCACGAGCCGGGGGCGGACCGCGCGGAGCCGAACACGGTGATCGCGGGACCGAGCTCCGCGAGCGCGCCGAAGCCCTCGACGAACTCCGACTGGATGCGTAGCACGCGCCACGGGTCGTCATGCAGCCAGTCGGGACGATGCTGCCCGTCAAGCAGGCGCTCAGAGGTGGAGGTGGTGGGCACGTTGCGGCCGCGCAACAGGACGGGGCCCTTGCGGTACTCCTTCATGGTTCCTCCTCAGGACGTAAGCCAGGCCTCGAGACCGGCGCGGCACTGGTGGATCTCGATGACGGGACAGCGCTCGTCGTCGGCGTGGGCAAGTTCGGGGTCGCCCGGCCCGTAGTTGACCGCGGGGATCCCCAGCTCCCCGAACCGCGCGACGTCGGTCCACCCCTGCTTCGCGCGCGGAGCGGCGACACCCGTGCGCGCGACCGACTCGGCGAAGGACGCCGCGAGCGGCGCGTCGAGTCCGGGCCGCGCGGCGCCCGACAGGTCCGTGTAGACCAGGTCGTAGCCGTCGATGCCAGAGGAGGCGACGAGCGCCTCGAGGCGCGACTGTGCCTCCGCGAGCGTCCAGCGGGGAGCGAATCGATAGTTGAGCGTCACGATGCATTCGTCGGGGATGACGTTGCCCGCGATGCCGCCGGAGATGCGCACCGCGTTGACGCCCTCGCGATAGTCGAGCCCGTCGACGGTGAAGGTCTCGGGCTCGTGCTCCGCGAGCACGGCGAGCAGCGGCGCGGCGCGGTGCACCGCGTTGAGTCCCTTCCACGCCCGCGCACTGTGCGCGGCCTTGCCGTGGACGCGAACCTCGGCGCGCATCGTCCCGTTGCAGCCGCCCTCGATGACGCCCTGCGTGGGCTCGCACAGCACCGCGAAGTCGCCCGCGACCAGGTCGGGGCGCTCGCGGGCGATCCGGCCCAGCCCATTGCGGTCGGCCTCGACCTCCTCCTGGTCGTAGAAGACCCACGTGATGTCGCGCGTCGGCGCCGTGAGCGCGGCCGCGAGCGACAGCTGCACCGCGACCCCCGCCTTCATGTCGACCGCCCCGCGCCCCACGAGGTCGCCGTCGGCGGACCACTCGGAGGGCACGTTGCCCTTGATCGGCACGGTGTCAAGGTGGCCGGCGATCACCACGCGCTCGGGGCGACCCAGGTGAGTGCGCGCGACGATCGCGTTGCCCAGGCGGGTGACCTCGAGATGAACGAGGGGCGTGAGCGCGGCCTCGACGGCGTCGGCGATCCTGTCCTCGTTGCCCGAGACCGAGGGGATGTCGACGAGCGCCTTGGCCAGCAGCTCGACGGGGACGGCAAGGTCCAGGTGCGTCATGCGGTCAGCCTATCCACGTAATCTTGACGCATGACACGACCCGCCTTCGGATTCGGCCTCGCGACCATCGACGCCCAGGGAGTCGTCCTCGACACCTGGTACCCCGCGCCCGCACTGGGAGAGCCCAAGGTGCGCGCGGAGGCCTCGGCCCAGCTCAAGGCGGCCGAGCGCACCGACGACCTCCGCGACGTCCAGATTCGCGTCGTGCGCACCGTGATCGACCTCGACGAGCCGCCCGCCACGGTCGAGGATGCGTATCTGCGTCTCCACCTCCTGAGCCACCGCCTCGTGAGGCCGCACGGACTCAACCTCGACGGCATCTTCGGCGTGCTCACCAACGTGGTGTGGACGTCGGACGGCCCGTGCGCGATCGACGGCTTCGAGCAGGTGCGGCTGCGCTACCGTGCGTTCGGCCGCCCGCTCACGGTGTACGGCATCGACAAGTTCCCGCGCCTGGTCGACTACGTCGTGCCGTCCGGCGTGCGCATCGCCGACGCCGACCGCGTCCGCCTGGGAGCCCACCTGGCCGAGGGCACGACCGTCATGCACGAGGGATTCGTCAACTTCAACGCGGGCACGCTGGGCCACTCGATGGTCGAGGGCCGCATCTCCGCGGGCGTCGTGGTGGGCGACGGCTCCGACGTGGGCGGAGGCGCCTCGATCATGGGCACGCTCTCCGGCGGGGGCAAGGAGATCATCTCGATCGGCGAGCGCTCCCTGCTGGGCGCCAACTCGGGCCTGGGGATCCCCCTCGGCGACGACTGCATCGTCGAGGCGGGCCTGTATGTCACCGCGGGCTCGAAGGTGCTGCTCGTGGGCCAGAGCGACGACGACGGCAACCCGCTCGTGGTGAAGGCCCGCGACCTCGCGGGCCGCGACGGAATCCTGTTCCGCCGCAACTCCCTGTCCGGCGCGCTCGAGGCCGTGCAGCGCCAGGGCAAGGGCGTCGAGCTCAACGCCGCGCTGCACGCGAACTGACGTGGCATCGCGGCGCACCGCCGCCGCGGTGACCCTGCTCCTCCTCGCGACGGGCGGCGCGGTCTACGGCTCGTACCTGTGGAGTGAGAGCGCGCCGACTCCCCCACCGGGTGAGCAGTGCACGGTCGCGCTGGGCGAGTCGACGGACACGCTGAGCGCCGAGCAGGCCGCGAACGCCGCGCTCATCGCCGCGGCCTCGGCGCGCCTTGAGATGCCCGCGCGCGCCGCGACCATCGGCATCGCGACGGCCCTGCAGGAGTCTTCGCTGCGCAACATCGACCACGGCGACCGCGACTCGCTCGGCCTCTTCCAGCAGCGTCCGTCGCAGGGGTGGGGAACCGTCGAGGAGATCCTCGATCCGTACTACTCGACGGACACGTTCTACGCGGCGCTCGCGAAGGTCGACGGCTGGCAGGACATGGAGGTCACGGTCGCCGCGCAGACGGTGCAGAGGTCGGGCTTCCCCGACGCGTACGCGACGCGAGAGGCGTCCGCGCGGCTGTGGGCCTCGGCGCTGCGCGGTCACTCGGGGGTGCTCGCCGTGACGTGCGACGTGTCGGCTGGAGGCGGCACGACGGCGCAGGACTTCGCCGCGCGCATCGACCGCGACTTCGGGGCGGGCGCCTACGCGGTCGAGGTGGCCTCCGCGACGAGCGAGGCGATCTGGCTCTCCGTGTCGGGGGCGGACGCGACGGCGAACGACGCCTTCGCGGCATGGGCGGTCGCGGTGGCCCGCGAGGAATCCGTCGCGGCGGTCGCGGTGGACGATGCCGGCTGGCAGCAGGGCGAGGGACTCACCACTGTCGAGGTGCCCCGGCCGGGCGAGGGGGTGGCCGTGAGGCTCACGCCCCTGGCCGGCGAGGCTCAGTCCCTCTCGGACAGCGGCACGTAGGACCGCTCGACCTCGCCCGTGTAGATCTGGCGGGGGCGGCCGATCTTGGTGCGAGGGTCGTTCAGCATCTCCCTGTAGTGCGCGATCCAGCCCGGCATCCGGCCGAGCGCGAAGAGCGGCGTGAACATCGGCGTGGGGAAGCCCATCGCCGAGTACAGCAGCCCCGTGTAGAAGTCCACGTTGGGGTAGAGCTTGCGCTCGATGAAGTACTCGTCGGACAGCGCGATCTCCTCGAGCCGCTGCGCCATCTGGAATGTCTCGTCGCTTCCGCCCAGGTCGGAGAGGAGCTTGTCGGCGACCTTCTTCACGACCGCCCCGCGCGGGTCGTACGACTTGTAGACGCGGTGGCCGAAGCCCATCAGGCGCGCGCCCTCCGCCTTGTCCTTGACCTTCGCCACGAACTGCTCGACGGTGTCGCCCGACTCCTTGATCTGGTCGAACATGCGCAGCGCGGCCTCGTTCGCGCCGCCGTGCAACGGGCCCGACAGGGCGCCGATTCCCGCCGCGACCGAGGCGTAGATGTTCGCGTGGGACGAGCCGACGATCCGCACCGTCGACGTCGAGCAGTTCTGCTCGTGGTCGGCGTGCAGGATGAGCAGCAGGTCTACCGCGCGGCGCACCGCGGGATCCATGTCGATGTCGCCCGACTGCGGGGCGAAGGCGATCCTCAGGAACTCGTCGACGTAGTGACCGCCGCGGCGGGGCTCGATGAGCTCTCCCCCGCTCGCCCGGCGTTGCAGGTACGCGATCACGGTCGCGGTCTTGGCGAGCAGCAGCACGGTCGCGAGCTCGATCTGCTCGGGCGACCGGCCCACGGACTCGGGGTAGAAGGTGCTGAGCGCGGAGATCGCCCCCGACAGCACGGCCATCGGGTGGGCGTCGCGCGGGAAGGCCCCCAGGAACGCCTTGATGCCCTCGTGCACGTGCATGTGGCGCGACACGCGGTTGTTGAGGGCGGTGAGCTGGTCCTCGCTGGGCAGCTCTCCGTGGATGAGGAGGTAGGCGACCTCGAGGAACGTCGAGCTCTCGGCGAGCTGCTCGATCGGGTAGCCGCGGTAGCGCAGGATCCCCTCATCGCCGTCGATGTAGGTGATCGAGCTCTCACACGAGGCGGTGTTCATGAAGCCGGGGTCGACCGTCACCAGGCCGGTGTCGCGCAGCAGCGTGGCGACGGACACGCCATCGTTGCCGATCGTCGCGCGCTCCAGCGGGAGTTCGCGCGTGACGCCATCGATGGTCAGCCTTGCGTCCACCACTTGTGCCATGTTCTCCCCTTCGAAACCCATGCGCCGGTACCCCAATGCTTGAGCGCCGGTTTACTCGCGTTTTGCGAGCCTACTAGATGCGGCAGAGACTTCCCTCTCGCCCGCCGTGAGCGCGATCCGCACGTGACGGCGTGCCGCCTCACCGTAGAACGCTCCCGGCGCGGCCAGGATGCCCGCCTCGGCGAGCATGCCGAGGGTGTCCCAGCAGTCCTCGCCCCTCGTGGCCCACAGATACAGTCCGGCGTTCGAGTGCTCGACGCGGAAGCCCGCCGCCTCGACGGCGGGCAGCAGCATGTCGCGACGCGCGCGGTAGCGCGCCTTCTGCTCGGCCACGTGGGAGTCGTCGGCCAGCGCGGCGACCATCGCGGCCTGCACCGGCGCGGGCACGATCAGCCCGGCGTGCTTGCGCACCTCGAGCAGCGCCGCGATCACGGCGGGATCGCCCGCGACGAAGGCGGCGCGGTAGCCCGCGAGATTGGACTGCTTCGACAGCGAGTAGACGGCAAGGACGCCCTCATGGCTGTCTCCGCACACGCGCGGGTCGAGGATCGACGGCACAGGGTCGTCCGTCCACGACAGCTCGGCGTAGCACTCGTCCGAGGCCACGATCGCGCCGATCTCGCGGGCCGCGGCGACCACCGCCGCGAGATCGCTCGCTCCGGTCACCGCGCCCGTGGGATTCGACGGGGAGTTCACCCACACGAAACGCACCGCGGGGTTGCCGCGCCACTGCTCGACGTCATCGGTCGCGAGCGGCGTCGCGCCCGCCAGGCGCGCCCCGACGTCGTACGTGGGGTAGGCCGCCCGCGGATGCACCACGACGTCGCCGGCCCCCAGCCCCAGGTACGCGGGCAGCGTCGCGACCAGCTCCTTCGAGCCGATGGTCGGCAGCACCGCGGCGGGGTCGACGTGCGGCGCCGAGCGCCTCCGTGCGAACCATGCCGCGACGGCCTCTCGCAGCGCGAGCGTGCCGTGCGTGGTCGGATAGCCGGGTGAGTCGGCCGCCGCCGCGAGCGCCTCCCTGATCACGGCAGGCGTGGGATCGACGGGCGTGCCGACGGAGAGGTCGACAAGCCCGCCGGGATGCGCCGCCGCGCGAGCGCGGTACGGCGCGAGGGAATCCCAGGGAAAGTCGGGCAGCGAGCGAGGGCTGAGCCCCATGCGCCCGGGTCAGCCGTTCTGAGGTGCCAGCGACTTGATGAGGTCGTGGTCGTGCTCGATCAGACCCATCTTCGCGGCGCCGCCCGGCGAGCCGATCTCGGAGAAGAACTCGACGTTGGCGTTGTAGTACTCCGCCCACTTGTCGGGCACGTCGTCCTCGTAGTAGATGGCCTCGACGGGGCACACCGGCTCACACGCACCGCAGTCCACACACTCATCCGGGTGGATGTAGAGCATGCGCTCACCCTCGTAGATGCAGTCGACCGGACACTCGTCGATGCATGCCTTGTCCTTGACGTCGACACACGGCAGGGCGATGACGTAGGTCACTGCGCCTCCTCCATCCAGGGGCTTGCGGGAACGCCGTCATCATACCGCCGTCGGAGCGCCCGTCGGACGCGAGGGAGGGCGCGCGCGCCCGCTCCCGGCCGCATCGTCCCCGCTACGTGCACGTGACTCCGTTGTTGGGCTTGTACGTCCACGTGAGCGACTCCGTGTCCACCAGCGCGCCGTCCAGGAACACCTTGCGCGTGTTCGTGATGGTGAAGCCGTCCGCGCCGATCGGCGTGTCGATGCAGCCCTCGTGGTCGGATTCGACCATCACTGCCGGCGTGACGTTGCTGCGGCCCGAGGCCGAGGTCTCGACCGTGAAGTGGGGCGTCGACCACACGTCGACGTGCAGGCGCCCCTCGTGCACATACGAGTTGAGCGTCAGCGCGTACGGGGTGTTGTTGCGGAACTTGACGTCGATCGCGCCCACGTAGATGGTCGCCTCGCGGCCGGCGGGATAGCGGGAGAAGTACTTGGAGTGAGGACGATGCTCGACGTCCTCGAGCCCCGCGAAGTAGGCGGCGTTGTAGAGGGTCGTGGCCATCTGCGAGAGGCCCCCGCCCAGCGCGTCCGCGAGGAAGCCATCGACGATCACGTGGGCCGGGTAGTACCCGTTGTCGGCCGTGATCGGGCTGAGCGCGTCGAGCAGCGAGAACGTCTCCCCGGGCTTGACGACGGTTCCCGTGACGAGCTCAGCGCCACGCACGAGGTTCTTGGTGCGGATCGTCTCGTTGGTGAGCGGCGTCGAGAACTCGGCGACGCGGTCCGTGAAGTCGCTGACGCCGAGGTCGTCGCTCGTGATGGCCGGCTCGGTGTCGCGGTACGGTAGCTCGCCCGCGCGGTTCGCGCTCTGCGCCGCGGTCGCGACGGCCTCGCCCAGGAGGGCACCGTCGATCGCGCGTCCGGGCTGCGACTGGGTCACCTGGATGCGGTGCGAGGCGTCGAACGAGAACGAGGCCCCCGTGGCCGCGCTGACCAGCGACGGCTCGGCGGATTCGAGCTCGGCCGCGAGGCTCTCGCCGTCGATCGCGAGGGCGAGGCCGCCCTCCTCGACCACGACGGAGCCGTGCCTCGTGAGCTGCTCGGAGGAGACCACCACGTCGCCGTTCGGCCCGGTCATCGCGACGTCCCCCGCGAGCACCTCGGCGTTGAGGACACGCGCAAACTCCTCGGCGTCCGCGGTCGACACGACGGGCTCGCTCGGTGCGGTCACCGCCTGAAACGAGTCGACGGGCCACGCGTCGGCGAGGCCCGCGGAGGTCGCCTCGACGTCGACGGCGACGCCCTCGCTCGAGGGCTCCGCGCTCGCGCCGGTGGATGCGATGCTCACCCCAGCGTCCTGCGCGGGGAGGTCGAGCACCGTCGCCGCCTCCGTGACGGCGTCGGCGAGCGCGTCGCTGTCGACAGACGTGACGGGGTCGATGTCGCGCTGCCCGCCCGTGAAGGCGCGCATCACGGTCAGGGGGTCGAGGCTGAAGCTGAGCAGCGAGTCGACGGTCGCGGCGGCGTCGACCGCGAGGCCAGAGTCCGCGGGCACGATCTCGACCGAGGTGGTTCCCGCCGTCACGGCGACCGGCGCCTCGCCCGCCGCGGCCGCTGCGGGCTCGAGAGCTTCGAGGGCGCCGTCGCGTCCCAGTCCGCCCACGTCGACACCCAGCACGGTGGTCCCCGACGGGATGCGGTCGGCCGCATACGCGGCCGCTCCCACGTAGCCACCCACCGCGAGCACCAGCGCGGCCGCGATGCCCCAGCGCGCCCACCGCCGACGCGGGCGGGGGGCGGCGGTCTCGTCGGACGGCGCGTCGTCGGACGACGCGTTGTCGGATGATGCGTTGTCGGATGATGCGGCCGGGGCATCGTCCTCCGTCAGATACGACGGCAGCGCCTCCTCGACGTCGTCCGCCACCTCATTTGATCGCTTGTCCGCCATGCTCACGCCACCCCCGCCGTGCGTCCCAGGATCCGCCGCGGCACGAGCGCCGCCGCCGCGATAATCGCGACGCCGCCGATCACCCATGCGAGACCGAGCGCGTCCTGCACGATGAGGAACGAGCCGCCCGGGCCCTCGGACGCGAGCACCACCGTGACAGTGGCCCACGCGGCGCCCATCACCGCGAGGCCCGTGAGGCCGCGCCACGCCCGGGAGAACACGCTCGCGGTCGCGACCATCGCGAGGCATGCGATCAGCCCCAGCCACGCGTAGGCGCGGTGTGAACCCGCGCCCACGAAGGCCACGATCGCCCCGAGGAGGGCGATGACGAGCAGGGACCACACGATGCGAGCCATGCCAGTCATGGTAGGTGCGGGATCAGGCGTTCTGGCGCTTCGCGCGCGAGGCGGCGCGCGCCCGCTCGGTCCCGTCGAGGATCACCTTGCGGATGCGGACGTTGAGCGGCGTCACCTCGACGCACTCGTCCTCGCGCGCGAACTCGAGCGACTCCTCGAGAGTGAGGCGGCGCGGAGGCGCCAGGCGCTCGAGCTCCTCGGAGGTGGAGGAGCGAATGTTGTTGAGCTTCTTCTCCTTGGTGATGTTGACGTCCATGTCCTCGTTGCGGCTGTTCTCGCCGACGACCATGCCCTCGTAGGTCTCCTCGGTGGGGCCGACGAAGAACGTGCCGCGGTCCTGCAGCGCCGTGAGGGCGTTGGACGTCACCGCGCCGGCGCGGTCCGCGACCAGCGAGCCGTTGGTGCGGTACTCGATGAGGCCGGCCCACGGCTCGTAGCCGTGAGCGATCGACGAGGCGATGCCCGTGCCGCGCGTGTCCGTGAGGAAGGTCGACCGGAAGCCGATGAGGCCGCGCGCGGGGACGATGAACTCCATGCGCACCCAGCCGGTGCCGTGGTTCGACATCGACTCCATGCGCCCCTTGCGCGACGCGAGGAGCTGCGTGACGGCGCCCAGGTGCTCCTCGGGGACGTCGATGGTCATGTGCTCCATCGGCTCGTGGAGCTTGCCGTCGATCTCCTTGGTGACCACCTGCGGCTTGCCGACCGTGAGCTCGTAGCCCTCGCGACGCATCTGCTCGACCAGGATCGCGAGCGCGAGCTCGCCGCGGCCCTGCACCTCCCACGAGTCGGGACGCTCGGTGGGCAGCACGCGGATCGAGACGTTGCCGATCAGTTCCTTCTCGAGGCGGTCCTTGACCTGACGGGCCGTGACCTTGGCGCCCTTGACGCGGCCGGCGAGCGGCGACGTGTTGATGCCTATCGTCATCGAGATCGCGGGGTCGTCGACCGTGATGAGCGGCAACGGGCGCGGGTCCTCGAGGTCGGTGAGGGTCTCGCCGATCGTGATGTCCTCGATGCCGGCGACGGCGACGATGTCTCCGGGCCCGGCGGACTCCGCGGGCACGCGGTCGAGGCCCTTGGTCTCGAGGAGCTCGGTGATCTTGACCTGCTTGATCGAGCCGTCGGCGCGGGCCCACGCGACCTGCTGGCCCTTGCGCAGCGTGCCGTTGAAGACGCGCAGGAGCGCGAGGCGGCCCAGGAAGGGCGACGCGTCGAGGTTGGTGACGTGGGCCTGGAGGGGGGCGTCCTCGTCGTACGAGGGCGCGGGGATGCGCTCCATGATGACCTGGAACAGCGGCTCGAGGTTCTCGCCGGCGGGCAGGGTGCCGTCGGCGGGCTGCTCGAGGGAGGCGATGCCCGCCTTCGCGGACGCGAAGACCACCGGCACCTCGAGCAGGGCGTCGACGTCGAGGTCGGGGACCTCGTCGTGGAGGTCGGACGCGAGACCGAGCAGCAGGTCGTGGGTCTCGTCGACCACCTCGGAGATGCGCGAGTCGGGACGGTCGACCTTGTTGACGACAATGATGACGGGAAGGTGCGCCGCGAGGGCCTTGCGCATGACGAAGCGGGTCTGGGGCAGCGGCCCCTCGGACGCGTCGACCAGCAGCACCACGCCGTCGACCATGCTGAGGCCGCGCTCGACCTCTCCGCCGAAGTCGGCGTGGCCGGGGGTGTCGATCACGTTGATCGTGACGCCGCCCTCGACGGCCGCGGCTCCGGTGTAGCGGATCGCCGTGTTCTTCGCGAGGATCGTGATGCCCTTTTCGCGCTCGAGGTCTCCCGAGTCCATCGCGCGGTCCTCGACGTGGGCGTGGTCGCCGTAGGCGCCGCCCTGCACAAGCATGGCGTCGACGAGGGTGGTCTTGCCGTGGTCGACGTGGGCGACGATCGCGACATTGCGCAGGTCGGAGCGCAGGGGCATGCGGGAACTCGTTTCCGTGTGAGGGGGAGCCGATCCGACATGGACCGGCCCCTCAGTCTACCGGTCAGCCCGCTGGACCCCCAAGGGCCTCCCGCACGGCGGGCTAGGCCGGCTGCGGCTCCGGCTCCGGCTCGGGCTGCGGCTCGGCGATCTCGGGCAGCTCGATCGGCGCAGGCGTGGCCTCGGCGGCGGGCTCTCCGGCGCGCAACAGCAGCACGCCCACGAGGATGAGTCCCGCGCCCGCGAACTGGATCGGCCCGGGCACCTGACCGAGCAGCACCCACGCGAAGCCGGTGGCGGCAATCACCTCGATGAGCGCGACAAAGCCACCGAGTCGCGCGCCCAGGCGCCGCGTCGCGGCGATGCCGGTGACGTACGCGAGCGCGGCGGTCACCGCACCGAGCAGGAGTGCGGCGCCCCACCACGGCAGAGCGAAGGGCAACAGCTCGACGGTCTCGGCGGTGAAGGACAGCGGCAGGATCCCGCCGAGCCCCGCGAGGCCCAGCACGCCGAGCGCGACCACGAGACCGCCCCAGGCGAGCGTGACGGGCGGCAGCCCGGTCGAGGTGTCGCCCGAGATCACGAAGTAGACGGACGCACCCACCATCGCGAGCAGCGCCCAGCCCACGCCGACGGGGTCGATGTGCGCGCTGCCTCCGAAGACATCGAGCAGCAACGCGAGTCCGCCGACCGCGACGGCGGCGCCCGCAAGCGTAAGGATCCCCGGTCGGCTCCCCTGGCTCACCCAGAGCCAGCCGACGACCACGACGGGCGCCATGTACTCGATCAGCAGTGCCACGCCGACATCGAGGGTGCCGACGGCGAGGAAGTAGAACAGCTGCGCGCCGGCGACGGCAAAGACGCCGTAGGCGACCACGGTCGCGGCGGCGCGGCGCATGAGGCCCCATCGCCCGCGCAGCGCGATGAGCGCGGGAATCGCGAGCACGGCCGCGGCGATCGCGACGCGCACGAGCGTGGCCGCGCCCGCGGTCCACCCCGCGTCGAGGAGGCCGCGCGCGAGCGAGCCGGACAGTCCGAACGAGCACGCGGACACGAGCGCGAAGGCGAGTCCGTTGGCGCGCCGCGTCCGGGCCGCGTCATGAGTCAAAGGCGTCATGGCTCATGACAATATGGCACCGAGTGGTAATGTGTCAAAATGCCGTTCGCCACTGACACCGCCGAGGCCCTCGAGTCCGGCGTGTTCCTGTCGAATTCGGAACTCGACCCGGACACGCTCACCACGCTCGAGGAGTTGCGCGCCTTCTTCGACCGCTTCGCCTACACGGGCGGACGCCCCACCGCGGCGGACCTCGAGCCGGTCCGCGCGATCCGCACGCCGCTGCGCAGGCTGTTCCTCGCGAGCCGCGACGAAGCGGTCCCGCTCGTCAACGCGATCCTCGCGGAGCAGTCCGCCGTCCCCCGCCTGGTGCGCCATGGCGACGTCGACTGGCACATCCACGCGACGTCGGACGACCGCCCTTTCCACGAGCGCATCCTCGTGGAGACCGCGATGGCGATGACGGACGTCATCCGCGCCGACGAGATGCAGCGCTTCTCGCGGTGCGCGATGGAGGACTGCGAGGGGGTCGTGCTCGACCTCAGCCGGAACCGCTCGCGCAAATACTGCACGGTGACGTGCACCAACCGCGCGGCCCAGGCCGCGTTTAGGGCTCGCCAGGCCGACGACTGACCCGCCCGCATCGGCCCTCCCGACCGCGTGGAAGGATGACCGCATGCAGACCTTTCGTGCCCGCTCGTCCGTCGTGTGGGGATGGATCGCCGTCGGCGCCGGCGCCGCACTCGCGCTTCTCCACCTCGTCACCGTGGGCTTCTCTCGCGGCACGGGCGGCTTCGGGCTGGGTGTCGCGGCGATCGCGGTCGGGACCGCCGCGTTCCTGCGCCCGCGCGTCGAGGCCCACGACGACGCCGTGGTGCTGCGCAATACGACGCACGCCGTGAGCATTCCCTTCGCCCGGCTCGGCGCGATCGAGACGCGCTGGTCGCTCACCCTCGTGGACGACGCCGGCCGTCGGTGGGGCGCCTTCGCCGCGCCCGCGCCGGGGGCGGCGGCATCGATGCGCCGTCCCGCGGGAGAGGACGATGCCTCGCTCGGGGGCCGCCCGAGCGACCGCCCCGGCACGGCCTCGGGTGACGCGGCCGCGATGGTCCACGACGCGTGGGAGGACTGGCGTGCGGGTCACCCCGACGGCGAGAGCGACGCCGCGGTCGAGCGCACGCCCGACCTCGTGGGCGTCGCGCTCGCGGTGCTCGCGATCGCCGGCGGCGCGTGGGGCCTCTTCGGCTAGCTGGCGCTCCTACTCCTCCGGCGCGCTCGCGTGGGACTCGAGGAAGTCGTACAACTCACGGTCGTCGACCCCGGGATAGGTGCCCTGCGGTAGCGGCGAGAAGATGTGCGCGTGGACGCGCGCGCTCGCCCACGCCCTCCCCTCCCACCTCGCGGCGACATCGGCATCCGGCCTCCTGCAGCAGGTGAGGTCGGGGCAGCGCGACACCTCGCGGTGACCCGACTCGCGCCCGCGGAACCACCGCGACTGCGCGTACGGCACGCCGAGCGTGATCGAGAACTCGTCGGACTCGGCGGTGCCGGTCTGGGTCGCCTCGAAGAACGTGCCCGCGGGCGTGTCCGTGTACTGGAAGTACTCCGTGGTGCGGGTGGAGCGCGCGAAGGCGCGCCGCGCGCTCCAGTGCCGGCACACGATCTGCCCCTCGGTCGCATGCGTGGCGTCGACGGGCAGCGGCAGCCCGTCGTTCTCGTAGGCGCGCACCACCGCGCCGTCGCCGGCGACGCGCACGAAGTGCACGGGGATGTCGAGCCGCGCGGTCGCGAGGTTCGTGAAGCGCAGGGCGGCAGCCTCGTGGGTGACGCCAAAGGCGTCGCGGAAGTCCTCGATCGCGATGTCGCGCTCGCGCTTGGCGCGCTCGAGGAAGGCGACCGCCGCGCCCTGCGGCATGAGGCACGCGGCCGCGTAGTAGCTCGCGTCCTGGCGCTGGCGCAGGAAGTCCTCGTAGTCAGCCGGCTCGCCGTGGCCCAGTCGCAGGTGCGCCATGGCCTGCAGCGCGAGCGAGCGCAGTCCGTGTCCGCCCGGGATCGAGGCGGGCGGAATGTAGATGCGGCCGTTCTCGAGGTCGAGCACGCAGCGCGCCGAGTGGGGCAGGTCCGCGACGTGTACGATCGACAGGCCCAGCCGCTCCGCCATGACCGACACCGTGCGGTGCGTCAGTGCTCCCCCGCCGTGGCCCGCGGCGGCGACGTCGGCCTCCGCGAGGTCCTCGATGTCGGGCAGGTAGTTGTCGACCTGCTGCATCCTCAGTCGCTGGCGGGTGTTCGCGCGGCGCGCCTCCTCGGGGGTCGCGATCGCGAGGCGGGCACGCCGGTCGAGCTCGCGGTGCAGTCCCACGAGCGCCCGCAAGACCTCGTCGGTCATCGACCGCGTCGCGCGCACCTCGGGCAGACCCAACTCGCGATACGCGGCGGCCGACTGCGCGCGCTCGAGCTCGATCTCCAGGGCCGCGCGCGGCGACGGCGCCGACTCGTCGAGAAGATCCGCGACCGTCACACCCAGCCGGGAGGCGATCGCGCCGAGCAGCGTGAGGCGCGGCTCGCGCTTGCCATTCTCGATGAGCGACAGCTGACTCTGCGCGACGTCGACCTCGCGCCCCAACTCCTCGAGAGTGAGGCCCGCGGCGGTGCGGAAGTGACGGATGCGACGGCCGAGCGTCGCGAGATCGGACATGTTCTTCACGCTAGGACAAGAAACGCGAAACTTCTCGGCGAGAGCGCGCTCAACCCGCGCGGACTCGACCCTAGCGTCGAAAACAGGCGGCGCTTCCCGCACCGCCGGTCCTCGACCCCGGAGCGATCATGACCGTCACGGAACACCGCGCCACCACCCTCCACGACCTCGCCCACCCGTCGATCGCGGCCTGGGTCGACTCCCTCGCCGCGCACGCCCTGCCCGACGCGGTCGTGTGGTGCGGCGGCTCGACCGCCGAGCGCAGGGGACTCGTGGCGGGCATGGTCGATTCCGGCACGCTCGTGCCCGTCGAGGCGCGGCCCGGCAGCTACCTCGCGCGCTCAGACCCGAGCGACGTCGCCCGCGTGGAGTCCCGCACCTTCATCTGTTCGCGACGCGAGGAGGACGCCGGGCCCACCAACCACTGGGTGCCGCCCGCCGCGATGCGCGAGACGCTGCACGGCCTGTTCAGGGGGACGATGCGCGGGAGGACGATGTACGTGGTCCCGTTCGCGATGGGCCCGGTGGGCGGACCGCTCACGCGGTACGGGGTCCAGGTCACCGATTCGCCGTACGTGGTCGCGAGCATGGGCATCATGACGCGCATGGGGCGCGAGGCCCTCACCGCGATCGACTCCGGCACCGCGTGGGTGCGGTGCGTGCACTCGGTGGGTGCGCCCCTCAAGCCGGGCGAGGCCGACATCGCGTGGCCGTGCAACGCGACCAAGTACATCTCGCACTTCCCCGAGTCGCGCGAGGTGTGGTCATACGGTTCGGCGTACGGCGGCAACGCGATCCTCGCCAAGAAGGCGTTCGCGCTGCGCATCGCGAGCGCGATCGGCCAGGACGAGGGCTGGCTCGCGGCGCACATGCTGCTGCTCAAGGTGACCACCCCGCGCGGCAGGGCCTTCCACGTCGCGGCGGCCTTCCCCAGCGCATGCGGCAAGACCAACTTCGCGATGCTGAGGCCCACGATCCCCGGCTGGACGGTTGAGACGCTGGGCGACGACATCGCGTGGATCGCTCCCGGACCCGACGGCCGACTGCGGGCCATCAACCCCGAGGCCGGCTTCTTTGGCGTCGCGCCAGGCACCAGCCGCGACACCAATCCCGTCGCGATGGACATGCTGGACCGCGACGTCGTCTTCACCAACGTCGCCCTCACCGACGACGGCGACGTCTGGTGGGAGGGCATGACCGCCGACCCCCCGCCCACCTCACCGACTGGACTGGCGCGGACTGGACCCCCGCATCGTCCTCCCCCGCCGCCCATCCCAATGCGCGCTTCACCGTCGCCGCGACCCGCTGCGCCACGCTCGCCGACGACTGGGACGCCCCCGAGGGAGTCGCGCTCGACGCGATCATCTTCGGCGGCAGGCGGGCGACCACTGTGCCGCTCGTCGCGCAGGCGCGCGACTGGGAGCACGGGATGCTCATGGGAGCCACGCTCGCGTCCGAGCGCACCGCGGCGGCGGAGGGCACGGTGGGCGAGCTGCGCCGCGACCCCTTCGCGATGCTGCCGTTCTGCGGCGTGCACATGGCCGACCACTGGCGACACTGGCTCGAGGTGGGCGCCGCGGCCGAGCGCTCGGGCGGCGCCCCCGCGGTGTTCCAGGTCAACTGGTTCCGCCGCGGCGAGTCAGGCGAGTTCCTGTGGCCCGGCTTCGGGGAGAACATCCATGTGCTCGCGTGGATCCTCGACAGGCTCGAGGGGCGGGCCGATGCCGTCGAGGGCCCGTTCGGGCGCGTGCCGGCACCGGGGGCGATCGATCACGAGGCGGCCGGAGTGTCACGCGAGGCGTGGGCCGCGCTGTTCGCGCTCGACCGGGACGCGCTCACGGCAGAGGCGGAGGACGCCGACGCGTTCCTCGCGTCCTACGGCGAGCGGGTGCCCGCCGCACTGCGCGCTCAGCTTGCGCTCATGCGGGCGTCGATCGACGCGCTGGGTTCGGAGTCCTCCGGCTGATCCGCCTCCGTCGCGTCATCGGTGGGCGCGGGACGGATCGTGCGCCACGCGACCACCGCACCGATCGCGGTGAGGATTGCCGCCACCACCGAGGTCGCCTGCATCGCAGCGACGAAGGCCTCGCGCGCCGCGTCGATGACGTCGGGCGCGCCGGTGGCCGACGCGCTCGCGAGGGAGTCGCGCAGGGCATCGCTCTCCGCGCCGGAGGTCCCCGACGGCACCGTCACTCCCGCGCGATACAGGGCGGTCATGAGCGAACCGAGCACCGCGATGCCCAGGCCCACACCGAGTTCGTACGACACCTCAGAGATGGCCGAGGCCGCGCCCGCCTTGCGTGCGGGCACCGCACTCACGACGGCATCGGTCGTGAGCGTCTGAGCGAGGCCCACGCCCAGGCCGATCGGCACGAGCGCGACGAGCAACCACACCAGGGAGCTCGCGCCCTCGGCGAAGGCGACCGCGAGGAGCCCACCCGAGGTCGCGGCGAGCGCGATCGCGATGGCCCTGCCGCGGCCCGCACGGGCCACCAGCCAGCCGACCACGGCGATTGCGGCCATCGACGCGAGCGCCGCGGGCAGTTCCGCGAGCCCCGCGTGCAGGGGTCCCAGTCCGCGCACGAGCTGCAGGTACTGCGAGAGGAAGAACAGCAGCCCCGTGAGCGCGAAGACCGCGATGAAGTTGGAGGCGACCGCGCCGGAGAAGTCGGCGCGCGCGAACAGCGCCACGTCGATGAGCGGGCTCGCCGAGCGTCGCTGACGCGCGACGAACCACGCGCCGGCGGCGGCCCCCATCACCGCTGCGACGGCCACGCTCACCCCCGGCCCGTCGACCACGAGGTGCTTGACGGCGTACACGAGCGGCACGAGCGTGAGGATCGACAGCGCGGCCGCGAGCGGATCGAACGGTCCGGGGCGCGGGTCACGCGACTCGGGCAGCATGACTGCGCCGGCGACCACGAGCACGATCATGACGGGCACGTTGATGAGGAAGACGGCGCCCCACCAGAAGTGCTCGAGGAGCACGCCGCCCACGAGCGGGCCGATCGCCGCGCCGCCGCCTGCCGCCGCGGCCCAGATCGCGATCGCGCGGGTCCGCTCGCGGGGATCCTCGAACAGCGTGCGAATGATCGCGAGGGTCGACGGCATGAGGCTCGCCCCCGCGATGCCGAGCAGCAGCCTCGCGAGCATGAGCACCTCGGCGCTCGGCGCGAAGGCCGCGAGCACGGACGCGGCGCCGAAGGCGGCCGCACCCACGAGCAACACGCGCTTGCGGCCGAGGCGGTCGGCGAGCGCGCCCATCGTGACCAGCAGGCCGGCGATGGCGAGGGAGTAGATGTCCCCGATCCACAGCACCTGCGACGCCGTCGCGCCGAGGTCGGCAGCGAGCGAGGGCACGGCGAGTAGCAGGACGGTGCCGTCGATCGCGAGCAGCGCGATCGCGAGCGTGAGGACCGCGAGCGCGGCCCAGCGGCGAGGCGAGGCGGTCGCAGGAGTGAGGGGGGACGAGGCCTGCATGGCATTTACTGTACCGTCCAGTCGGTATAGTTTCTAGCGCAAAGGGTCCGCTACCCTGTCGGCATCGTCCATCCGAGGGAGGCGCACGTGGCACGCACGACTGGGCGCGACGCGGGCGCGACGCGGGAGCTCGTGCTCCGCGCGGCGGCCGCCGAGGTCGGCGACCACGGACTCGGGGCGTCGATGGACGCGATCGCGCAGCGGGCGGGCGTCTCGAAGGGCGGGCTGCTCTATCACTTCCCCTCGAAGGACGCGCTGATCGTCGCCCTCGCCGACGACGTCCTCGGGCGCTACCGCGCGTCGATCGAGTCCCATCTCGACCCGCGAGCCGGCGCGGGTCGGCTCACGCGAGCGGTGGTGCTCGCATCGCTCGACGCCGCGGACGACGAGTCCGAGCGCGACAGGACGCTGCTCCTCGGGCGCCTCCTCACGATCCCCGGGGTGCGCGATCGCGTGATCGAGGACAACGCCAGGTGGCGCGAGGAGCTCGCGGCTGATGGACTCGAGCCCGCCGCTCAGGCCGTCGTGCTCGCCGCGGCTGACGGCGTGTCGACCGCCGCACTATGGGCCGCGACCCCGTCCAGGGCGGAGCGCGACATGCTGCGCGAGCGGCTGCTCGCGATGGTGGACGCGGCGGCGATCGTCGGCGCCTGAGCGCTCTACTGTCGCAGCATCACGCCACGTAGTCGACCGTTCGGGCGCGAATCGGGAAGGCTCGCGGCGCGACCCGGGTTGTCCCTAAGAGCGGGGCAAACCGGCCCCGCGGCAGTTCGAGACAGCTCACCTCAAGGAGGCTCACATGACCACCGCGAGCAGCACGATCGACGTTGAGGTTCCCCTCAGCACCGCATACAACCAGTGGACTCAGCTCGAGTCCTTCCCCCGCTTCATGTCGGGGATCGAGAGCGTCACGCAGATCGACGACACCCGCACCCACTGGGTCACCACCGTGGGAGGTGCCCGTCGCGAGTTCGACGCCGAGATCACGGATCAGGTGCCCGACAGCCACCTCGCGTGGCACGCACTCGGCGAACTCGACCAGGGTGGACGCGTCGAGTTCGAGCCCGTGGGCCCCGACGCGACGCGCGTCACGCTCACCGTCAACTGGGACCCCCAGGGCTTCGTCGAGCATGCGGGAGCGGCCCTGCAGGTCGATGACGGCATGGTCCGCGCCGACCTCGCGCAGTTCAAGTCGTTCATCGAGGAGCGCGGCGTCGAGGAGGGCGGCTGGCGTGGCGAGGTGAGCGGCGGGGACACCACCTCCCGCGGGCCCCTCGGCTAGGACCCCACCCCAGCATCGTCCACGTGCCACGGCCTTCCTGCCAGCCGCTCCTTCAGGAGCGTCAGCCGCGGAAGGCCGTGGCCTCGATCTCGATCCGCATCGCGGGATCGATCAGCGGGCACTGCTGCATGGTGGCGGCGGGGCGCACGTCCCCGAACCAGCGCCGCAGGACGGGCCAGCACGCCTCGAAGTCCGCGGCATCGGGCAGGAGATAGCGCACGCGCACCACGTCCGCCATCGAGAAGCCGCCCTGCTCGAGGGCCGCGGCGATGGTCGCCAGGGCGGCGTCCGCCTGTTCCGCGACGTCGTCGCTCGCGGTGCTCGTGGTGCCGGAGACGAAGGCCCAGTCGCCCTGGACCACGGCGCGCGAGTAGGCGACGCGCTCCTCCCAGGGACCGCCGGAAGAGATGAGCTGGCGTGAGGTCATGGACGGAGCGTAGCGGTAAGGCCGTGCGACGTGAGCGGGCCGTACGATGCTCGGCGTGCCCCCTCTCGCCGACGCCACGCCCGCCTGATGCCGCCGCGCTCTCCCCTGCCCCAGCGCCACGGGCTCGACGCCGCGTGGGTGCGCACGCCGGGGCGCGGCCCCGAGGGGGAACCCACGTGGGCGACGATGCGCGATTTCCTCGTGTCGCGCCTGCCCGCCGCTGCCGAGGTGGAGGCACGGCTCGCGGCCGGGGAGTTCGTCGACCACTCCGGAACGGTCCTGACCGGCGACGAGCCGTACCGCCCGCACGCCTTCGTGTGGTTCCACCGTCCCCTCGAGGACGAGGTGCCGGTCCCCTTCCCGCTCGAGATCCTGGATCGCACCGAGACCCTGGTGGTGATCGACAAGCCCCACTTCCTCGCCACCACCCCGCGCGGGGTGCACGTGCGCGAGACCGCGTTGGTGAAACTGCGGCTCGCGCTTGACCTGCCCGAGCTCGCGCCAGCGCACCGTCTCGACCGCCTGACCGCGGGGGTCCTGGTCTTCACGACGCGTCGCGAGGTGCGAGGTGCGTACGCCGGCGCCTTCCAGTCGCGCGACGTCGCGAAGACGTATGAGGCAATCGCGCGCCTTGACCCGGCGATCACCTTCCCGCGCCGCTTGGTCGGGCGCATCGAGAAGCGGCGCGGGAGCCTCCAGGCGCAACTCGTGCCGGGAGAGCCCAACGCGGAGACCGTGGTGGAGGTCCTCGAGGCGCGCGGCGCGTACGCGCGGTGCCGGCTCACGCCCGTGACGGGCAAGACGCACCAGTTGCGCCTCCAGATGTCCGACGCCGGGCTGCCGATCGTGGGCGACCCGCTGTACCCGGACGTGCTCGATGTCGACCCGGCCGACTTCTCCTCGCCGCTGAGGCTCGTGGCACGGCGGCTGCGCTTCGTCGACCCCCTCGACGGCGCCGAGAGGGACTACGCGAGCGCGCGCGTGCTCGAGTGGCCGGAGGCTCCGGGCGGCGCGGATGCGTGACCTGGGACGTCACACCGGAACTCCGCAACAGCCCTGTCAATAGTCTCGGCTTTCGGCCTCGACAGAAGCGGCGCAGCTCGCCTGGTGGCCGCCAGTCGTCGCCACCGATGTGAGCGCGAGGCCGAGCACGGCGATCGCATTTCCCCTCTGGCGTCGAGCGTGAAGCACCTCGACACCGAAGACGAGTCGCTTACGCCACCTGCAGCGGGATGATCGCCGCGACCTGGTCGCGAAGAGCGCGACGCTCGAGCCGCAGTTCGTAGTGGGACTGCAGGCTCATCCAAAACTCAGCCGTCGTCCCGAAGTACGCACTGAGCCGCACCGAGGTGTCGGCCGTGATGCCACGCTTACCGTGGACGATCTCGTTGATGCGCCGCGGAGGGACCCCGATGGCGACCGCAAGCTTGTTCTGGGTGATCCCGAACCCTTCGATGAAGTCCTCCATGAGGACCTCTCCGGGATGGACCGGCTGGATCAGGTCGTCCTCAGTGGTCGTCGACGAGCTCGACATCATCCGCACCTCCGTCCTTCCATCGAAAGCAGATCCTCCATTGGTCGTTCACACGGATGCTGTGCTGACCCGCGCGATCGCCCGTGAGCAGTTCGAGCCGGTTTCCTGGTGGGATCCGCAGGTCCTCCACCTCCGCCGCAGCGTGGAGCGCCTCAAGCTTGCGAAGCGCGGCGCGCTGATCCCGCCGATCGATCGCCTTCACGAAATGCTCGTCCCAGATCCGCTCAGCGTTCTTGTCGCTGAAGGATCTGATCACACGAGCATCGCATAACGGAGAGCGTCAATGACGCTACGCGTTAACTCTGGACCCAACGGTGTTCGAGAGCCGAGCAACCTCAGAGCATGAGCTTCGAGCGTACCGACAGACGCAAGCGCTCGGATTGCCGCCGCTCTCTAGAGGCGTACGACCTCGCGAGGCGGTTCCTGTCGACGAAACCTGCGCTTTGGGTCCTGCTCAAGGACCGTCGCCTGCGCGCACCGCGCGCGAATCTCATCCAGAACCACGCGGTAGTCCCTCTCGTCGAACATGAACTCCACTGAGGTCTCGGCGGGCGGACCGTCACTGAAGATGTCGTACCGGCACAGCCCAGTCCAGCTCACCACGGAAGTGCGGCGTTCGATCCGCGCCCCCACGAGCCCGCACCCGGGATCGCGGCACCAGCACACCTCGACGGGGCGGTGGCTCTCCGAGAAGGGCACATCCGGGTCGAGCCATTCAAGCGCTTCTGCAATGCCGTCGGGCGTGGTCCCCGCGCAGATCAGCCCGTACGTGGTTCCACCGTTGAGCTGCTCGTGCCACCGCGCGAGCCTCATGCCGTCGACAGTGAACGCAAGGCCTCGCAGGGGTCCGAACCCGAGCCCTCGGTCCTCCACATCGATATCGACCACTCCGAGCACATTCACGCCAGTGAGCATACGGACGCCCTCAGCGGTGCCTCGCGCATCGGCTCAACGAGCATCGTCGTGTCGGGGGGCCGTCAAGGTCAGCCGAGGTGCGCGACCGGCCGGACGCTGCTTCGCTCGACCAGCCCTTGGGCCGCCTCTACACGTTAAACCGGAACTCCACGACGTCGCCGTCCTGCATCACGTAGTCCTTGCCCTCGATGCGCACCTTGCCCGCCGACTTCGCGGATGCCATCGACCCGGCCTCGATGAGGTCGTGGAAGTGCACCACCTCGGCCTTGATGAAGCCGCGCTCGAAGTCGGTGTGGATCACGCCGGCTGCCTGCGGCGCGGTCCAGCCCTTGCGGATGGTCCACGCGCGCGCCTCCTTGGGGCCCGCGGTGAGGTACGTCTGCAGCCCGAGCGTGTCGAAGCCCACGCGCGCGAGCTGATCCAGCCCCGACTCGTCCTGGCCGTTCTCCGCGAGCATCTCGCGGGCCTCGTCCTCGGTCAGCTCGACCAGCTCGGACTCGAACTTCGCGTCGAGGAAGATCGCCTCGGCCGGCGCGACCTGGGCCGCGAGAGCGGCCTTCTTGTCAGCGTCCAGCAGCCCGGCATCGTCCGTGTTGAAGACATAGATGAAGGGCTTGGCGGTGAGCAGGTTGAGCTCGCGCACGTCCGCGAGGTCGAGCTTCGCGGCGGCGGCGCCCGCACTGAGCGCGGTGCCCGACTCGAGGATCTCCTTGGCGGTCTGGACCGCGGCGAGGAAGGCGGGTTCGGCCTTCTTGGCACGCACCTCCTTCTCGAGGCGCGGGATCGCCTTCTCGACCGTCTGCAGGTCCGCCAGGATGAGCTCGGTGTTGATGGTCTCGATGTCCGAGGCGGCGTCGACCTTGCCGTCGACGTGCACCACGTCCGGGTCCTCGAACGCGCGCGTCACCTGGCAGATCGCATCGGCCTCGCGGATGTTCGCGAGGAATGCGTTGCCGAGGCCCTCGCCCTCCGACGCGCCCTTGACGATTCCCGCGATGTCCACGAACGACACCGTCGCGGGGACCTCGCGCTCGGAGCCGAACACCGTCGCGAGCTGGCCCAGCCGCGCGTCAGGGAGCGGAACCACGCCCACGTTGGGTTCGATGGTCGCGAACGGGTAGTTCGCGGCCAGGACCTCGGCGCGGGTGAGGGCGTTGAACAGGGTCGACTTGCCGACATTCGGGAGTCCGACGATTCCAATGGTGAGTGCCACGGGGAGCCAGTCTACCGGCGCGGCCGCGCCGGCATCGTCCCCTCGTCGCGCCACCCGGCACGGGGACGATGCCCCGGGCAGGTGACGTGGGCGCCGTCGCGCCCTACTGTGGCGAGATGAGCTTCGAGGAGATCTTCAATCCCGGCCTCGCGCATACCCGCGATCAGCAGGCGCTCGACAAGGTGCGCCCGGCGACGGAGGTCGTGGGCGAGGCGCCCCCGGCGCAGGACCGCGTCCCGGACGTCGACATCCCCGATCCGGGCGACCTCGCGCCGTTCGAGTAGATCCCGCACACACGCCGAAGGCCCCGGCCGATCCGAATGAGGATCGCCGGGGCCTTCGGTGTGTGTCCTAGTTGCCGAACTCGATACCCGCTCCGGGGATCGCGTCGAGCAGACGCTGCGTGTACGGCTGCTGGGCGTTCTCGAAGATCTCGTCCGTGGGGCCGGCCTCGACGATCTTGCCCTGCTCCATCACCGCGACCGCGTCCGCGACCACGCGCACGACCGCGAGGTCGTGCGTGATGAAGAGGTACGTGAGCCCGAGCTCCTCCTGCAGGTCCGCGAGGAGCTGCAGGATCTGCGCCTGGACAAGCACGTCGAGCGCCGAGACGGCCTCGTCGAGCACCACGACCTCGGGCTTGAGCGCGAGCGCACGCGCGATCGCGACGCGCTGGCGCTGGCCGCCCGAGAGCTCGTTGGGGTAGCGGTGCGCGAGCTCGGTGGGCAGTGCGACCTGCTCGAGCAGCTCCTCGACGCGTGCGTGGCGCGACACTCGGTCGCCCACGCCGTGCACCTTGAGCGGCTCCGCGATGATCGCGCCGATCGACCGCTGCGGGTCGAGCGAGGCGTACGGGTCCTGGAAGACCACCTGCATGCGGCGACGCAGATCGAACAGCTGCTTCGCGGAGGCGCCCGCCATGTTCTGGCCGCCGACCACGATCTCGCCCTCGGTCGGCGGTTCGAGACCCAGCACCAGGCGCGCGGCCGTGGACTTGCCGGAGCCCGACTCTCCCACCAGCGCGAGCGTGGTGCCCTTGTGGATCTCGAAGGAGATGCCGTCGACAGCGTGCAGCGGCTCCGACTTGAAGCCTCCGCGACGGATCGAGTACGTCTTGCGCAGGTCCTTGACGGAGACCATGACGGGAGCGGCCTCGATGACCGCCTCGGTGTCCTCGTGCTTGACCGCGAGCTTGAGCATGTCGATCGCGTCGACACCCTCGGTCACGGCGGCGCCTGTGGATGAGTGGATGCGTCGCGATGCGAGCGACGGCGCCGCGGCGATGAGCTGCTTGGTGTACGGGTGCTGCGGGTGCTGCAGGATCTCGAGGCTGTCGCCCGACTCCACGATGCGCCCACGGTGCATGACGATGAGCTTCGACGCCCGCTCGGCCGCGAGGCCCAGGTCGTGCGTGATGAGCAGCAGCGCCGTGTTGAGCTCGCGCGTGAGCGACTCGAGGTGGTCGAGGATCACCTTCTGCACCGTCACGTCGAGCGCCGATGTCGGCTCGTCCGCGATGAGGAGCTTGGGGTCCGCGCCCAGGCCGATGCCGATCAGCACGCGCTGGCGCATGCCGCCCGAGAACTGGTGCGGGTACTGCTCCATGCGGCGCTCGGCATCGGCGAGGCCCGCCTGCTGGAGCACCTCGATCGCCTTGGCCTGGATGTCCTTACGCCCGCTGGCGACGCCGTTGGCACGGATCGCCTCGCGCACCTGGAAGCCCACGGACCACACGGGGTTGAGGTTGGACATCGGGTCCTGCGGCACGTAGCCGATGACCCCGCCACGCACGCTCGCCATCTGGCGCTCGCTGTAGCCGGTGATGTCCTTGCCCTCGACCAGCACCTTGCCGCCGGAGATGCGGCCGTTGCCGGCAAGCAGCTTGATGAGCGCGGTCGCCGTGGTGGACTTGCCCGAGCCGGACTCGCCCACGATCGCTACGGTCTCGCCGGGATAGATGTCGAACGAGACGCCGCGGACGGCGTGAACGTCGCCCGTCCCGGTCTTGAACGTCACCTCGAGGTCTTTGACCTGGACGAGCGGCTTGCTCGGATCGGCCAAGGGCCGGCCTGATGCCGAGGTCTGCACGGTGGTGTCGGTCATCGACGGGCCCTCGCCTTCGGGTCGAGCGCGTCACGGATGAGCTCGCCAAGCACGATGAACGCGAGCACCGTGATGGTTAGCGCGAGCGACGGCCAGAACAGCGCCATGGGCGCCACTCGGATGGACGTCTGCGCCTGAGCGATGTCGTTGCCCCACGACATGATCGTGTTGGGCAGTCCGATTCCCAAGAAGGACAGCGTCGCCTCCGCGGTGATCGCCGCACCGAGCGCGATCGTGAGGTACACGATCACCGGGGTGAGGGAGTTCGGAAGCACGTGACGCAGGAGCGTGCTGAACCTGCCGCGTCCCACCGCCTCCGAGGCCATCACGTACTCGAGGTTCTTCACCTGGAGGACTTCCGCTCTCAGGATGCGCGCGAGCGAGGCCCACGCGAATCCACCGATAGCGAGCGAGATCACGAAGACGTTGCGGTGCGCGGACAGCACCGACATCACGACCACGGCCGCGAGGAAGTAGGGAATCGAGAAGAAGATGTCGCCCACGCGCGACAGCAGCGAGTCGACCCAGCCACCGTAGAAGCCCGCGATCGCGCCCATGGGGATGCCGATCGCCGCGGTGATCGCGACCACGAGCAGCCCCACCGAGAGTGACGTGCTGGCGCCATAGACGATGCGCGAGTACACGTCACAGCCCTGGCGCGTGAAGCCCAGCGGGTGGCCCTCGGCGGGTCCGGCATTGGAGTTCTCGAGGAAGCAGTCGTTGTTGGGCAGGACGTCTGTGAAGAGCGACGGAAACAGCGCAGCAACCACGACCACAAGGACGATCGACATGGCGATGTAGAACAGCGGCCGGCGACGCAGGTCGCGCCACGCGTCGAGCCACAGGTTCGACTTGCGCTCGCTCAGCTTAACGCGGTCGACCTCGACCTTCTCGTCGGGGTCGACGGGCGCCACATAGTGCTCGGTGGTGCGCTCAGACATAACGAATCCTTGGGTCGAGGACGGCATACAACAGGTCCACCAGGATGTTCACGATCACGTAGAGGATCGTGAGGATGGTGACGAAGGACACGACGGTGGCGTTCTCGCCTCGCAGGATCGCGTCGTAGAGGACCTTGCCCACGCCGGGAATGTTGAAGATGCCCTCCGTGACCGTGGTGCCCGCGATCAGCGCACCGAAGCTCGCGGCGGTATTGGTCACCACGGGGATGAGCGAGTTGCGCGCGACGTGCACGGGGATGATGCGACGCGCGGTGAGGCCCTTCGCGGCCGCGGTGCGGACGTAGTCTGCGGACTGCGCCTCGATCACCGAGCCGCGCATGAGACGCATGCCCGTCACGTAGATGGTGAGCGCGATGACGATCGCGGGGAGCAGCATCGACCCCCACGTCGCATTGGCCCCCACGGTGACCGGAGCCCAACCGAGCTTGATCCCGATGAAGTACTGCGCGACGAACAGCGCGACGAACGGCGGCACCGAGCTCAGGACGAGTGCGGTGACGAGGTTCGCGTTGTCGATGATGCCGCCCTTGCGCAGCCCCGAGATGAGGCCGATCACGACCGCCAGGATGAACTCGATGACGACGGCCATCGCCACGAGCTTGAGCGTCACGGGGAAGGCACGCGAGAGGACGTCGACGACCTCCTGGCCCGAGAAGGTCACGCCAAGGTTTCCCGTGACGAGGTTCTGCAGGTACAGGAAGTACTGCACGATGAACGGTTCGTCGAGGTTGTACTGCTCGCGAATCGCCGCGAGCACGGCGGGGTTCGGGGTCTTGTCACCGAACAACGCGATGATCGGGTCTCCCGGCATTGAGAAGACCATGAAGTAGATGAGGAACGTTGTTCCAAGGAAGACAGGAATCGCCTGCAGGAGGCGGCGCACCACGTACATCAGCATGGGCGCTCCCACGATGTCTGAGACTTGAGCATAAGGAAGCCGATTCTACTGGGCCGGGACCGCGTGCCCCGCACGGAGCGAGGATACCCACTCGGTGGCACGCGGCGTCGGGACGTCCGGCCGTTTCCGGACGTGCGACGGCCCGCCCCGCGGGTAGCGGGACGGGCCGTCGATCCGACTAGTTCTTGGTGATCTGGTAGAACAGCGGCACCGAGTGCCAGTCGAACACCACGTTCTCGACGGTCTCGGCGTAGCCGCCGGTCACGTTCGAGTACCACAGCGGGATGGCCGGAAGGTCCTGGAACAGGATCTCCTGCGCCTCCTGGAACTTCGCGTTGGCCTCGTCCGTGTCGGTCAGGGACGAGCCCTCCGCGAGCAGCGTGTCGAACGCCTCGGACGAGTAGTCGCCGTCGTTCGATCCTGCACCGGTGCCGTAGAGCGGGCCGAGGAAGTTGAACAGCGACGGGTAGTCCGCCTGCCAGCCGGTGCGGAACGGGGTCTCGATGACGCGGTCCGTGATCGACGTGCGGAACTCCGCGAACGTCGGGTACGGGGCGCCGGCGGCCTCGATGCCCAGCGTGTTCTTGATCGAGTTGGCAACAGCGTCGACCCAACCCTGGTGGCCACCATCGGCGTTGTAGCCAATCTCGAAGGTGCCCTCCCACGGGGAGATGGCGTCGGCCTGGGCCCACAGCTCCACCGCGGTCTCGGGGTCGTACGCGAGCACCTCGGAGCCGGGGATCGAGTCCGACCAGCCGTTGATGACCGGCGACGTGAAGTCGGAGGCCGGGGTGCGGGTGCCCTGGAAGATCACGTCGGTGATCTCCTCGCGGTTGATCGCCATGGACAGCGCCTGGCGACGGAGCTTGCCCTCCTCACCCGAGAAGTGCGCGAGGCGCTCCGGGATGGTGAAGGACTGGAAGATCGCGGCGGGCTGGTTGACCGCGCGGTCGCCAAGGTCGGCCTCGAAGGTCGCGAACGCGGAGTCGGGGATGCCGTCGATCACATCGACGTTGCCCGCGAGGAGGTCGGCGTAGGCCGCGTCCTGCGTGGCGTAGAACGTGATCAGCAGGCCGTCGTTCTGCGCGACGCGCTCACCCGCGTAGTCGGGGTTGACCGCGAGCTCGATCTGGACGTCGTGCTGCCAGTCGGCCGGGTCCTCGAGCATGTAGGTGCCGTTGCCCACCGGGTTCGCACCGAAAGCCTCGGGGTCCTCAAAGAACGAGTCGGGCAGCGGGTAGAACGCCGAGTAGCCGAGGCTCAGCGGGAAGTCGGCCTGGGGCTGCTTGAGCGTGATCGTGAAGGTCAGGTCGTCGACCACGGTGAGGCCGGACATCTCCGGGACGGACTCGTCCCAGCTGAAGCCCTCGATCGCCTCGAAGAAGTACGAGTTCAGAGAGACCTCGGCGTTGGCCAGGTCCGCGCCCCAGTTCCACGCGTCCACGAAGTTGTGGGCGAGCACGGGAGTGCCGTCGGTGAAGGTCCAGCCCTCCTTGAGGGTGACCGTGAAGGTCTGCGAGTCCTCGGTGGTGATGGACTCCGCGACCTCGTTATGCGGGGCACCGTCGCCGTCGTAGTACACGAGGCCAGCGAAGATCGCGTCGATGATCTTGCCGCCACCCGTCTCGTTGGTGGCGCTCGGGATGAGCGGGTTCGCGGGCTCGGAGCCGTTGGTCTTGATGATGGCGTCGCCGGTCGTACCGCCGCCGGCCGAAGCCGACGGGTCGGTCTCGGAACCGGTGGACGAGCAGCCGACGAGGACGAGGGCAGCCGCGGACGCGACAGCCACACCCCCGAGCACGGACTTGCTGATCTTCACTATTCCTCCTATGTGCGCCCGCCTGAGGCGGGCTGGGATAGGCGTCGTCCCGGGTCTCGGGACGGCGACTGATGAGCACGCTGATGACGTGCCACCCTGCCAGGCTAGACACGTGCGAGTTAACGCGATGTTTCCTTGTGCCGCCTGGCGTGGTTTTGTGACCAAATAGTAACCACCGTGCGCAAGGAAGCGCTTTCATGTGGTCCGCGTCACAAGAGTGATGCGTGACGCGCAGGATTCTTGCGTCGCGTTTCCTTTGCGGGACCGACCTCCGTCCCCTGTCGGTGGCGCGTGGGACCGTCGTGGCATGGACACCCTGCTGATCGCCCTGCTCTGCCTCATCCTCGGTGCCGCACTCGGTGCCGCGATCGGGGCGACTGCCGCCACCCGACGCGCCGACGCCCAGCGCGCCGCGCTCCGCCAGGAGTTCCGCGCCCTGAGCGCCGAGGCCCTGCGGGAGAGCCAGGCGCAGTTCCTCGATCTCGCGCACGAGCGCCTCAAGCGTTCGGAGCAGCAGGGCGGCGCGACGCTCGCGCAGCGCGAGCAGGCGATCAGGGAGATGGTCGAGCCGCTCGCGCGGACCCTGGAGACGATGCGCAGGCAGACGGCCGACTCCGACCTCGCGAGGGCAGCGGGCCAGGCTGCACTGGCCGAGCAGGTGCGTCAGATGCTCGAGGCCTCGGAGCGAGTGGGCCGCAAGGCCGACGATTTCATCAACACGCTGCGCCGCTCGGACGTGAGGGGTAACTGGGGCGAGGTGCAGCTGCGTCGCGTGGTCGAGCTCGCGGGGATGCTCCCCCACGTCGACTTCGTCGAACAAGAGAGCGTGAGGGACGGCAAGGGCCGCGCGCTCCGCCCCGACATGACGGTGCGCCTCGCGGGCGGCCGCACGATCGTCGTGGACGCGAAGGTCGCGCTCGTGGGCCTGCTCGAGGCCTTCGAGACCGACGACGAGGCGGTCCGGGTCGAGCGACTGCAGGCTCACGCGCGTCACGTGCGCAGGCACGTCGACGAGCTCAGCGCGAAGCGCTACTGGGACCAGTTCGCTTCCGCTCCCGAGTTCGTCGTCATGTTCGTGCCCTCCGAGGCCTTCCACCAGGCCGCGATCGAGCAAGACTCTTCGCTGCAGGAGTACGCGTACGGACGCGGGGTGCTCATCGCCACGCCCACCACGCTCGTCGCGATGCTGCGGACCGTCGCGCACGCGTGGCGCGAGGACGCCCTCGCGCGCGACGCGCAGCAGGTGCTCGCGCTCGGCAAGGAGCTCTACGACCGCCTGTCGACCATGGCGGGCCACCTGAGCAAGGTCGGACGCGCGCTCGACCAGGCGGGCCGCGCCTACAACTCGACGGTCGCCTCGCTCGAGTCGCGCGTGCTCGTGAGCGCCCGCAAGTTCGGCGAGATGCAGCAGATCGCCGCCGAGCTGCCGCCCGTCGAGCGCGTCGAGTCCGACATCCGGCTGCTCGCCGCGCCGGAACTCACGTCCGGCAACGACGGTTCACACGACTAGGCGCGCAGCGCGCGCTCGGCCTCCTTGGCCTTGAGGTCGGCACGGATCTCGCGCGGCAGCGAGAACATGAGGTCCTCGGTCGCGGTCCTGACCTCCTCGACGGTGTCGAAGCCTCGCGCCGACAGCGAGTCGAGCACGTCGCGCACGAGGATCTCGGGCACGGAGGCCCCGGACGTCACGCCCACGGTCGTCACGCCGTCGAACCACTCGTCACGCAGCTCGGCCGCACGGTCGACCCGATACGACGCGTCCGCTCCGGACTGAAGCGCCACCTCGACCAGGCGCACCGAGTTGGACGAGTTGGCCGACCCCACGACGATCACCAACTCGCATGCGGGCGCGAGCTTCTTCACCGCCACCTGGCGGTTCTGCGTCGCGTAGCAAATGTCGTCGCTCGGCGGGTCCTGCAGCGCGGGGAAGCGCTCGCGCAGGCGGCGCACCGTCTCCATCGTCTCGTCGACCGACAGCGTGGTCTGCGAGAGCCACACGACGTTGTCGGGATCCGCCACCTCGAGTGTGGCGACGTCCTCGGGGGAGTTCACCACGATCGTGTGGTCAGGCGCCTCGCCGGCGGTCCCCTCGACCTCCTCGTGACCGGTGTGGCCGATCAGCAGGATCGTGCGACCGTCGCGGGCGAAGCGAATCGCCTCCTTGTGCACCTTGGTCACCAGCGGGCACGTCGCGTCGATGGTCTGCAGGCTGCGCGCGTCCGCCGCCGCGCGCACCGCCGGGGACACGCCGTGCGCGGAGAAGACCACGCGCTCGCCCTCGGGAACCTCGTCCGTCTCGTCGACAAAGATCGCGCCACGTTCGGACAGCGTCTCCACGACGTACTTGTTGTGGACGATCTCCTTGCGGACATACACGGGCGCACCGTGAAGCTCGAGAGCCTTCTCGACGGCGATGACGGCGCGATCGACGCCGGCGCAGTAGCCGCGCGGGGCAGCGAGCAGGACACGCTTGGTGGTGGGGGCGGGCATGGTCTCCATCCTACGTGGCAGGCTGGGGCGCGTGACCGAGCCGACCACGCCCCCGCAGGACAACGAGCCGGCCCCGCACACGCTTCCCGCGACTGCGGCCGAGACCACGCCGGAGCGGCCGTGGCCCGTGCGCCACCTCTCCCCCAAGATCGGCGAGTTCGTGTCGCGCCTGCCCCCCGTGTGGGTCGAGGGGCAGGTCCTCAACGTCAAGCGCTGGCGACACCTGGTCTTCCTCACCCTGCGTGACACCGACGAGAACATGTCGCTCAGCGCGACGCTCCCCGCCAGCGCGGCCGATGCCCTGGGCACCGCCCTCACGGACGGCACCCGAGTCGTCATTCAGGCCAAGCCCGAATGGTGGACGCGATCCGGCACGCTCCAGCTCGCCGGCAGGGACGTGCGCCAGGTCGGATTGGGAGACCTTCTGGCACGGCTCGAGGCACTCAAGGAGGCGCTCGCACGGGAGGGACTCTTCGACGCGGACCGCAAGGTCGCGCTGCCGTTCATCCCCCGCACCGTCGGCCTCGTATGCGCGACCCAGGGGGACGCGGAGCACGACGTGGTCGAGAACGCAAGCCGACGATGGCCGGGGGTGACGTTCGAGATTCGCCGCGTCACGGTGCAGGGCCCACGGGCCGTGCCGGAGACGGTGGCCGCAATCCGCGAGCTCGACGCGCTTCCCGAGATCGACGTGATCGTGGTCGCGCGCGGCGGCGGGTCGTTCGAGGACCTCTTGCCCTTCAGCGACGAGTCGCTCGTGCGCGCGGCGGCGGCGTGCGCGACCCCGCTCGTGAGCGCAATCGGGCATGAGAAGGACTCTCCCCTGCTCGACCTCGTGGCCGACTACAGGGCCTCCACGCCCACGGACGCCGGCAAGCGCATCGTCCCCGATGCCGCCGCCGAGCGCGCGGGCCTGTCGAGAGCGAGGTCGTCGCTGGCCGGAGCGATGATCCGCACGGCGCGACGCGAGGCCGCGGCGCTCGAGGCACTCAGGGCCCGGCCCGTGCTCGCGCGGCCCGAGGCCATGTTGGCCCCCTTCGCGACCGCGCTCTCCCTCGCGACGGCGGCCTCACATCGCGCAATGCACGCGACTCTCGCGCAGGCGCGGTCCGAGACGGCGACGCTCGCGGCGACGCTGCGCGCCCTCAGTCCACAGAGCACGCTCGAGCGGGGCTTCGCGGTGGTGCGCACGCCGGACGGGACGGTCGTCTCGGACGCGACGTCCATCACCAAGGGCGACATCCTGCGGATCCGCCTGGCTCGCGGCGAGATCGAGGCCGTCGCACGGGGCCGCGCGCCGAAGCGCGCCTAGCGCTTGTCGCCCAACAGGATGTCGAGCGCGTCGGCACGCGAGCGATCCGCCATGGGCGTGACGGGAGTGCGCGCGACGGTGGGCTCCTGGATTGCGGGGAACGAGGGCACGGCCGGCGTAGGCGTGGGCGCGGGCTCGGCTGCGGCCTCCACGGCCGGTGCCCACGTGCCGTTCTTCGACTCGGACAGGCGCGCGCGGGCCGCCTTCGCGTACTCGCGGTGAAGGTGACGGCCGAGCTTGGCGATGAGCGACTCCGGCACGGAGGGGTTGTCGATCAGCGCGTAGACCACGTCGACGCTCTTGTCCTTCGCGAGGTCCTCGAGAAGCTCGATCGGGATGCCCTTGCGGCGGTTGCGTGCGACGCCGATGCGCACGTCGACCGCGGTGTCCTGCGCGAGCTTGAGCAGCGTCGTGAGCGGCGTGCCCGCGTGTTCGGCGACGGCAGCCCTCACCTTGACCTCGGGAGCGCGCGACAAGGCCGCGAGCTCGCCGTCCGTGACTCCCGCCGCGATCGCGCGCTGGGCGCTCTGCAAGGCCGTCTGCTGTGCACTGGTGTCGCTGAACATTCCCCACCCCATTGTGTAGTCGTTCGGTCGTACCCCATGAGAGGGCCCACGGGTGCGACTATGACGCGATTGTCGGCACGACGTGTGCGGTCCTTGAGCGCGCGGGTAGCGTACGGGTCATGAGCGACGCAGCATTCGACCGTCCGGTGGATTCCCTCTCCTACGAGGACGCGCGCGACGAACTCGTCGCGATCGTCGCGAAACTCGAGACGGGTAGCGCCACGCTCGAGGACTCCCTCACGCTGTGGGAGCGAGGAGAGGCGCTCGCGGCTAGGTGCCAGGCGCTGCTCGACGGCGCCCTCGCGCGCGTCGAAGGAGCGAGCGACGACGTCAGCGACGAGTCCGCCGACGACGCGGACGCCGACGCATGACCGAGCACGTCCTGGTGATTGGCGAGGCGCTCGTCGACGTCGTGGTGCGCGGCGACGGCACGCGGGACCTGCACCCCGGCGGGTCACCGGCCAACGTCGCGCTCGGGCTGGCCCGCCTGGGCCGCGAGGTCGATCTCCTCACGCATCTGGGGCTCGACGCCCACGGGGTGCTGGTCGCGGACCACCTGCAGGACAACGGCGTCCACCTGGTCCCGGGGTCTGCGGGACCCGGGCCGACCTCCGTCGCGACCGCGACCCTCGACGAGTCGGGCGCCGCGACCTACGACTTCGCCCTCGACTGGGACATCGCGCCCGGCGTGAGGATGCGCCAGCAGCCGCTCGCGGTGCACACGGGCTCGATCGCGGCCGTGATCGAGCCGGGGGCCACCGCCGTGCACCGCCTCGTCAAGGTGCTGCGCTACCACTCGACCATCACCTACGACCCCAACGCACGCCCCGCACTCATGGGAGAGCCCGCCGCGGCGCGCGGCGCGGTCGAGCGGTTCGTCGCTCTCGCCGACGTCGTCAAGGCCTCCGACGAGGACCTCGCGTGGCTCGCTCCCGGCGAGGCGGTGGACGATGTCGCGCGCGCCTGGGCGAGGAGCGGCCCTGCCATCGTGGTGGTCACCCGAGGCGGCGAGGGCGCCACCGCCTTCGTGCACGACGGACGCGAGGTCTCGGTGGCGGCTCCGCGGGTCACAGTGGCCGACACGGTCGGGGCGGGAGACTCGTTCATGTCGGGCATCATCGACGGACTCTGGGACGAGGCTCTCCTAGGCGGCTCGCGCCGCGAGGTGCTGCGCACCATCTCCGACGCCCAGCTGACGGCCGTGCTCGACAGGTGCGCCCGCATCGGCGCCATCACGGTGTCCAGGCCGGGCGCCAACCCGCCCACGCGCGAGGAGCTCAACCGCGCATAGAAGGAGGACCTCGGTCCCGATCGGTCGTGCCAGACTTGGCGGCATGACAACGGAGTTTCGCATCGAGCACGACACCATGGGCGAGGTTCGGGTCCCCGCCCACGCCCTCTATCGCGCGCAGACGCAGCGCGCCGTCGAGAACTTCCCCATCTCCGGCACCACGCTCGAGCGGCGCCACATCGAGGCGCTCGCCCGCGTGAAGAAGGCCGCCGCGCGCGCCAATGCCGAGCTGGGTGTGCTGGAGGCCGACGTCGCCGATGCGATCGTCGCCGCAGCCGACGAGGTCGCGGCCGGCGCTCACGACGCGCACTTCCCCGTGGACATCTTCCAGACCGGCTCGGGCACGTCGTCGAACATGAATACCAACGAGGTCATCGCGACGCTCGCGACGCGCTCTCTCGGCCGCGACGTCCACCCGAACGACCACGTCAACGCGTCGCAGTCCTCGAACGACGTGTTCCCGACGTCGGTGCATGTGGCCGCCACCGCGTCACTCGTGGGCGATCTCATGCCCGCCCTCGAGGTCCTCGCGACGTCGCTGGAGGCCAAGGCAGAGGAGTTCGCCGACGTCTTCAAGTCGGGGCGCACTCACCTCATGGATGCGACCCCCGTCACGCTCGGCCAGGAGTTCTCCGGCTACGCGGCCGCGGTGCGCTACGGCGTCGAGAGGCTCGTCGTGGCCCTGCCGCGCGTCGCCGAGGTGCCGCTCGGCGGCACCGCCGTCGGGACGGGCATCAACACCCCCGACGGCTTCCCGCAGCGCGTGATCGCCCTGCTCGCCGAGGACACCGGCCTGCCCATCACCGAGGCCCGCAACCACTTCGAGGCGCAGTCCGCCCGCGACGGACTGGTCGAGGTCTCCGGGGCGCTGCGCACCATCGCGGTGTCGCTCACCAAGATCTGCAACGACCTCAGGTGGATGGGCTCTGGCCCCAACACCGGTCTCGGCGAGATCCAGCTCCCCGACCTGCAGCCGGGGTCCTCGATCATGCCGGGCAAGGTCAACCCCGTGGTGCCCGAGGCGGTGCTCATGGTGTGCTCGCGGGTGATCGGCAACGATGCCACGGTCGCGTGGGCCGGGGCATCGGGCGCGTTCGAGCTCAACGTGCAGATTCCTGTCATGGCGCTGGGCGTGCTCGAGTCGACCCGCCTGCTCGCGAACGCGTCACGCGTGCTCGCGGAGCGCACCATCGACGGCACGGTCGCCAACGTCGACCGCGCGCGCCGCCTCGCCGAGGCCTCCCCCTCGATCGTCACTCCCCTCAACCGGGTGATCGGGTACGAGAACGCCGCCGCGATCGCCAAGCACTCCGTCAAGGCGGGGCTCACGGTCCGCGAGGCGGTGATCGACCTGGGCTTCGTGGAGCGCGGCGAGATCACCGAGGAGCAGCTCGACGCGCTGCTCGACGTCACCACGATGGTGGGCCGCTAGCCCCCTCGTCCTTCTGCGACTCAGCTGGGCCCTGTCCCCCCGGTTGGCGCTTGTTCCCCTGTCGCCCCCCCTGTCGGCTCCGCCACACGTTTTCGCGGCTCCGCCACACGGGTCTCGGCGTGTCGCCGGCGCGTCGCGCCCGCGGAGGCCGCTGAGGGCCGATGCAGAGCTTGCGTGTGTGGCGGAGCCGCAAGTAGGTGCGGTGTGGCGGAGCCGCAAGTAGGTGCGGTGTGGCGGAGCCGCAAGTAGGTGCGGCGTGGCAGAGCCGCAAGTAGGTGCGGTGTGGCAGAGCCCAGACGTGACTCGGGGCCCCGCCGGCGAGGAGATCCGGCGAGGCCCCGAGCATGGGGGGTGGGGGGTCGTTAGTCGAGCTGGTTGAAGCGGTAGAGGAAGGTGGCCATCGCGTCACGCTTGGTGTACGACAACGGCCTGTACTCCTGACCCGAGGGCGTCGACCAGCCGGTCGTGATGCCGGTCGACTCCAGCCACGTGATCTCCGTGAAGAACTCCGTCGACGACGCAGTCACATCCGCAAACGGAGACTCACCAGGATCCGTCCAGGCAGGCTCCCCCGCATACCGGTACAAGAACGCGGCCATCGCATCCCTCTTCACCGGAGCAAGCGGACGGAACTCACGCCCCTCAGACGTCTCCCAACCCGTGGAGATGCCCTCCTGGAACATCCACACAATCTCCTCATAGAACTCCGTCGACGTCGGCGTCACGTCCACGAACGGAGACTCGGCAGGAAGCGTCACCTCAGGAGAACCCGCATACCGGTACAAGAACGCCGCCATCGCATCACGCTTAATCTGCGCCAACGGACGGAACTCCTGACCAGACGCAGTCGACCAGCCCGTGCTAATCCCCTCCGCAGCAAGCCACCCAATCGCCACAGCATGCTCCGAACCCTCGACGTCGATGAACTCGATCGCGGGCTCCTCGATCGTGACCTCGATCGAGACCTCGGCGAGGGCGGGGTTCAGCTCCTCCGTGGCCGTCATGTCCAGGATCGGCATGCCGGTCGAGGTGAAGTGGACCAGCTTCGCGTGAGCGTTGCGGCGCGGGTCGAAGAGGCCGCCGTCGGTCGCGGTACCCGAGGGAACGTCCGTGTCGGCGTACGAGCGGGCGTGGTAGACGAGCACGGGGTTGCCGAACTCGTCGACAGTGAAGGAGTTGTGACCCATCCCGTACATGCCCTCGACATCGCCGGTGCCCAGGTAGGGGTACTGCGCCTTGTGCCACGACGCGGGGTCGAGCAGGTCATCGTCCTCGTCGGCCCACAGGAACGAGATGTTGTACGAGGTGTTGACCGCGGACGACGAGAAGGCGATGAAGATCTTGCCGCCGTGCTTGAGGACGGCGGCGCCCTCGTTGACGGGGGTGCCCGACTCGCTCTCGATCTCCCACGCGTACTCGGGCGCGGTGATCTCGATCGAGTCGCTCGTCAGCTGCAGTGGGTTGTCCGTGTCGACCGACGCCATGCGCAGCGTCGACAGCGCCCACTTGTCGGCCCAGATCATGTAGTCGACGCCGTCGTGCTCGAAGTGCGTCATGTCGAGCGCGAAGTTTCCCGTGAACGCGGTGGAGTCCGTGGCTGCCGGCTGGACGTAGCCAACCGTCTCCCAGTTCTCGGGCTGCAGCGGGCCGTCGCCGGAGAACTCGCCGCCCACGTACTTGAGGAGCGCGGGCTGCTTGTCCCACACATTCGAGTTGCGCGAGGTCGTGAAGAGGATGTACCAGTCGTCGCCGATCTTGGCGAGCTCGGGCGCCCACACGTAGGTGTTGAAACCGGGGTGGTCCGCCTGATGCCAGATGGTCACCTCCTCCGCCTCGGCGGCGTCGAGGCCCTCGAGCGTCGCCGCGCGGCGAAGCACCACCCGGTCGTAGCCGTTCGGGTCGCTCGCACGGAACATCGGGTACGAGCCCGTGAGGTAGTACATGCCGTCGTCGCCCACCGTGACATCGGGGTCCGCGCGCTTCCACGCGAGCGGAGCGAGGTCGGTGGTGGACAGCGGGGCCTGCACGATGCCGTCGACGGTGTAGGTACCCGGCTCGCCCGACTCGATCGCCGAGGTGTCCCACTCGACGCCCATCTCGACCGACTGCCCGCTCGAGTACCGCACGGTGGCGGACTCGGGCAGCGCGACCTCGCCAGCGGCCTCGACCGTCACGGGAGCGAACGCGTCGACCGACGTCGAGTGCACACGCTCGAGCCGCAGCTCGGTCGCGAGCGTGTCATACGCCTCGGCGCTGAGCCCGATCGCGTCGGTCGCGAGCGCGCCCGCGGGGAAGGAACCCGCAGTGAAGGAGGGCGCCTGGGCGACCTCGACGGGCTCGCTGAAGGTCACGAAGTCAGGGGTGGTGACCTCGTAGTTGACGTCCGCCGCGGTGTAGAGCAGCCGGTACGCGAGGAGCGCGTTGTCGTACTCGACGTCCACGCGGGTCACGCCCGCGGTCCCTGGCGCAAAGGTCACGCGACGCTGGTTCGCGTAGGTGACCAGGTCATCGGTCTCGAACACGTAGCCATCGTTGGCGGTCGTGCCGGGAATCGTGACGAACAGCCCGTAGCCCCCGTCGGGAGCGTGGAACGCGGTGGGCGACGTGATCTCGCGGTTGACGTCGGTGTTTACGTCCGCCGCGGAGGGGAAGAGCACGCCCTTGTTGTCGTTGAGCGCGGAGAAGGTCTCGCCGTCCTCGGACAGCGCAAGGTGCACACTCGCCGTGTCGTCGTTGGTCTGCGGCGTGCGGATGTACGTGCCTAGGTAGCCGGCGACCTCCGCCAGCACGGTGACCGGGTACGTGCGCACCGCGGTGAGTCCGTCGTTGGCAAACGTCGCCGTGAGGACCACGTCCTCATCGGTCGCGGCGCGAGCAACCTCGCCTGCGGCGGACACGATGACTGGAGCGGAGGACTCCCACGTCACCGCGGCGCCCTCCACGTCCGTCGCCAGCGTGATGTCGTCCCACAGCACCGAGACGCCCAGGTCGAAGCCGTCCGCGATCCGGTCGAGCTCCGCCTGCGGGTTGTCCGCGATCACCGTGACGTCGAACGTGCGCACCAGCTCCTGACCCGCGAGCGTCAGCGTCGCGGTGAGCGTCACGGCGGCGTTGACGTCGGTCGGCCGGTTCACCACCCCGTCGAGGCCGATCACGGCGGGGTTGGAGGTCTCCCACACGATGCTCGAACCGCTCTGCCCCGTCGCGGGCAGGGTCACGTCGCCGGTGATGCCCAGCGGGTCGAAGCCCAGCGCGTCGGCATCGGCCTCGAGGGCGGCCGTGATGACGGATGGGTCGTCCACGCCGTCGTAGTAGGACGCGAGAACGTCCTCGTCCGACAGCGCTGCGGTGTACACCCGGACGTCCCGCACGTCGCCGTTGTAGTACGGATCGGCGTACGAGGAGCGGCCGATATAGCTCACGAGGTTGGGGCCGAAGTCGGTCACGGTCCGCGTGGTCGCCACCGTGCCCACCGGCTCGCCATTGAAGTAGCCGGTGATCGACGTGGGCGTGATCACCGTCGTGTAGAGGCTCCACTCGTTCGCCGGGGTCACCGGGCCAGCGACGCCAAAGGCCGAGTTGGTCGGGCTGATGCCGTACTCGGTGCTCCACGGCGACGACGGCGAGCTCCCGTTGGTCACGACGGTCTTGAAGCGTCCCGCGGGGTTCCTGGGGTTGAGCAGCCAGTACTGGGCCGGCGGGTTCGCGGAGGAGCCGAAGAACATCGCGGCGTAGTTGCCCGAGCCCGTGCGGTTGCGCAGCCATGTCGAGATCGTCAGCGTGTCCTCGCCGTCGAAGGTGCCCGTGGGGATCCGCACGTGCCCGGCGCCGGAGGAACTGCCGCCGCCCGGCAGGGTCAAGACGCCCGCCTCGGTGTCGACCGCGGCGCCCGTGCCGAGCACGGTGCCGTCGTTCCCGTTGCCCGACACGTCGGACACGAGAGAGTCGGCGATCGAGTCGGAGAAGTCGTAGTGGAGGAGGAGGTCGGCCTCATGCGGCTCGAGGACATCCGCGGCGGCGGGACCCGCCGACACGAGGATGCTCGCGGCAAGCGAGGCGAGGGCGGCGGCCGCGAGGCCAGGGCGGGACAGGTGCATCGTCGATCCTCACATCATTGTGGTGGTCCGTTGTCACGCAAGTTAGCGCTCACAACCGAGCGTGTCAACGTCAACATTGGAGCCGGATTTGTGGGGTCCAGGCACTTATCTCGGCCCATCGCGGAGCGCCTCGTAGAATGGCGTGACCCCCATGCACTGCCGCGGGTTCGCGGCTTGGGGAAGAACGCCGCGCGACCCGTGGTTCTCCCTCCAGGAGGTACCCCCATGTCACGCACGCGCATCCTCATCCTCGGCGGTGGCTACGTCGGCCTCTACACCGCGCTGACGCTGATGCGCCGCGCCAAGGACGCCGTCGACGTCACGGTGATCGACCGCAGGCCCTACATGACCTACGCGCCGTTCCTCCCCGAGGCGGCCGCCGGATCGATCGAACCGCGCCACGCGGTGGTGCCGCTGCGGCGCGAGCTCAAGGGCGCGCGGGTCCTGCAGGGCAAGGTCGAGACCATCGACCACGCCTCGAGATCCGTCACGGCGACCACCGACCTCGGCGAGACGCTCACTCTCGACTACGACCACATCGTCATCGCGCTCGGGGCGGTGTCGCGCACGCTGCCCATTCCGGGCCTCGCGGACTTTGGCCTTGGCTTCAAGTACGTTGAGGAGGCTATCAACCTGCGCAATCGCGTGCTCGGGCGCATCGCGCGGGCGGCCACCACGACCGACCCAGCGCTCCGCAGGAGGCTGCTCACGTTCGTGTTCGTCGGCGGCGGTTTCGCCGGGGTCGAGGCCTTCGCCGAGACGGAGGATATGGCCCGCGCCGCGCTGCGGTACTACCCCGAGTTGAAGCACGACGACCTCAACTTCGTGATGGTCGAGGCCATGGGCCGGATCCTGCCCGAGATGGGCCCCGACATGGGCGCATACACGGTCACGGAGCTTGAGCGCCGCGGCATGCGCGTCCTGCTCGAGACGCGACTCGAGAGCTGCATCGACGGCCACGTGGCGCTGTCCAACGGCGAGGCGTTCGAGGCGGACACCGTGGTCTGGACCGCCGGCGTCAAGCCCTCCCCCGTGATCCAGTCCTCGGACCTCCCGCTCGGGCCGAGGGGACACGTCAACACGGCCGCGACGTTGCAGGTCATCGACGACTCTGGCATTCCCCTGCCCGGCGCGTGGGCCGCCGGCGACTGCGCCCAGGTGCCCAACCTCGTCGAGGGCGAGGGCGACTGGTGCGCCCCCAGTGCGCAGCACGCCGTGCGCCAGGCGAAGCACCTGGGCCGTAACATCGCCGCGCACCTCGCGGGCCGTCCGCTCGCGGAGTACAAGCACAAGCACCTGGGCGTGGTCGCCTCGCTCGGCCTCAACAAGGGCGTCGCCTCGACCATGGGCATCAAGCTGCGCGGGTGGCCGGCGTGGGTGATGCACCGCACGTATCACCTCCTCGCGATCCCCACCTTCAACCGCAAGGCCCGCGTGGCCCTCGACTGGACGGCGGCCGTGTTCTTCCGTCGCGACCTGGTCTCGATGGGCAGGCTGCACGAGCCCCGCCGCGCCTTCGAGGAGGCCGCTAGAAGTTAACGCTCTCAGGGCATGGCGAAGGGCCCCGGAGGTGCGCGGTGCGCGCCCCGGGGCCCTTCGCCTGTTCGCGCCGGCTGTCCCGACCGGCGCGAGGTCTACGCCGCCTCGACCTCGCGGCACAACTCCTCGACCACGCAGGCGGCCTGCGCCTCGCGCGCGGCATCCTCGAGCGCGTCCTCGTCGAGCTCGCTCGACATCACCTGCACGACGCTGATGTCGAGCAGCAGGTCCTCGCGCACGATCGCGTGCGCCTCGTCGGGCCACCGAGTGCGCTCGCGCAGGCAGCGGGCGGTGTGCTCCGCGCTCAGATGGGTCACGAAGTAGCGCAGGCCCGGCACGGCGAGCATGCCCGCGTGGTACCTGGCTCCGGGGAAGTCCACGCGCGCGACATGCGGCTCGCAGCCGTCGACCCACGCGGCCATCAGGCGGCGGAACCCGTCGATGCACATCGCGCCGGTGCCGTGATCGCCGATCAGAACGGTCGCGCCGTCGAGGGTCTCGAGTCGCAGGGTCACCTGGGGCGAGGCCGCCGCGATCGCGGCGACCTCGGAGAGCGCCTCCCGTGACATCGCCATGCCGTGCTCCCGCCGTCGGGGGCGGCGCGGTGCCGCCCTGTCCTGTGCCGCCCACTGTAGGCGGAACGACGGGAATACGCAACGAGCCCGTTGCTTAATTCACGGCTGGCCCGTCAGGCCGATGCGACGGTGGGCTTCGGCGCGCGGCCCAGGCAGCAGTCGGTCGGGCAGACGTCCTGCCACGGGCCCAGCGCCGTGAGCGCCACCCGCTCGCGCGGGGAGTCGCCCTCACGCGCCACGTGGCGCTCCTCGACCAGGTCCACGAGCCCCGCGACGAAAGCGGGATCGATCCCCACCGTGGGCACGCGGACAGCCGCGAGGCCGCGCTCGGCGCACGTCTCGAGGGCCTCGTTGTCGAGGTCCCACGCGACCTCCATGTGGTCGGACACGAAGCCGATCGGCGAGATGACCACGCCCGTGACCGACTCCGGCAGCGCCTCGATAGCGTCGTTGATGTCAGGCTCGAGCCACGGCACCTCGGGCGCTCCGGAGCGCGACTGGAAGACGAGCGACCAGTCCACACCAGGGAATTCGTCGCCCACGGCATCCATGATGAGCGCCGCGACCGCGCGCTGCTGCTCGACGTACCAGCCCCCGCCCGCGTGCCACTCGTTCTCTCCGCCCGTGGGCACGGCCGTCCCGTCGGGGCGGGCCTCGCGCGGACCCGACAGGTCAGCCGCCGCGGTGGGAATCGAGTGCGTCGCGAACAACACGTGGGGCTGCGCGCCGGAGTCCGACTCGACCAGCTGGTGCAGTCCCGAGCGCACCGCCGCGACGTTGGGCGTCACGAAGCCGGGGTGATCGAAGTACTGGCGCACCTTGTGCAACTCGAGCTCGCCCTCGAGCCCCGTCTCCGCGAGCGCGGTCGCGAGGTCCTCGCGATACGCGCGACAGCCCGAGTAGCTCGAGAAGGCGGTCGTCACGAGGACCAGCACCTTGCGGTGGCCATCGGCGTGCAGCTCGCGCAGGGCATCGGCGAAGTAGGGCGCCCAGAAGCGGTTGCCCCAGTACACGGGCAGGCCCAGGCCGCGCTCGGCGATCTCGGCCTCAAGGGCGGCCTTGAGCGCGCGGTTCTGGTCGTTGATCGGGCTGATCCCGCCGAAGTGGCGGTAGTGGTGCGCGACCTCTTCGAGGCGCTCGTCCGGGATGCCGCGCCCGCGCGTGACGTTGCGCAGGTACGGGATGACGTCGTCCTGCCCCTCGGGTCCGCCGAATCCCGCGAGCAGGATCGCGTCGTACGTGGTCGCGGGCAGGATGCGGGACGATGCCGCGAGCGGCGGGAGCGTCGTGTCCTGGCTCATGACGCGAGCACCTCCACTGCCTCGGCGGTGCTGACGCGGCGGCCGGTGTAGAACGGCAGTTCCTCGCGCACGTGGCGGCGAGCCTCCGTGTAGCGCAGGTCGCGCATCATGTCGACGAGCTCCGTGACGTCGTCCGCCTCCATCGGCAGCAGCCACTCGTAGTCGCCCAACGCGAAGGCCGCGACCGTGTTGGCGATCACTCCCGCGTACTTCGAGCCGGCGATGCCGTGCTCGCGGAGCATGACCGACCTCTCCTCCTCCGGCAGCAGGTACCACTCGTAGGACCGCACGAAGGGGTAGACGGTCAGCCAGTCGCGCGCGCGCTCACCGCGCAAGAAGCCGGGGACGTGACGCTTGTTGAACTCGGCGTCACGGTGGACACCCGCCGCGGACCAGGTCAGACGCGTGTCCGCGAGGAGTTCGGTCGCGCGCAGCTCGCGCAGCGCGAGCTGCAGGTCCTCGAGCACGGGGCCGTGGAGCCACAGCATGACGGTGCCGTCGGCGCGCAGTCCGGTGACGTCGTAGATGCCGCGCAGCGTGACGTCGTGCTCGGCGAGCTCGGCGACCGCGGCGTCGAAGTGCTCGACGACATCGGCGAGGTCCTCGTCCGGCGCGTCGAGCATGCCGTCGAGGACGGAGAACAGGGTGAAGCCGTGCGGGGTGTCGGTCATGAGGACATCATCCGTCGAGAGGGGCCCCCAGGGGAAATTACCGGCCCGAACCCGCCGCCTCGGCCCCCACGATCGCCGCGAGACCGCTCAGCCCCGCCGCGGAGCCCACGAGCTCGAGGCCGGGCAGGGGCCTGATGTCGGCGACCCTCGCGGGCGAGGCGTCGGGCCACTCGACCACCGCGCTCGACCGCACGCTCTCGGGGCTCAGGTCGACCCCGAGCAGTCGGGAGGCGTCCGGCACCGCGTGCGCCACCAGGTCCTCCCCCGGATCGCGCAACGCATACGACAGCCGGACCACATGACTGCCGCGCGCGGCCTCGCGCAGCCACCGCCACTTGGCGGTCGCATGCGTGAGCGCCTTCGCGCGCGTCACGCCGTCGAGTGCGAGCACACCCGTCCCACGAGGGGCGGCATCGAGGTCGGGGGCGTCGAGCACGAGCGTCACCAGCGCGACCCTGTGCTGGGCGGGCGGGTCGGGCAGGACGGGCACGAGGGTCCGCGCCGCCGCCTGCGGCACCGCGAGCACGAGGGTGTCGGCGACCAGCGTCCCTCCACCGGCCCTTACCCTCCACGCGCCGTCGACGCGCTCGGCATGCGCCGCGGCGGTCCCCGCGACGAGCCTCACTCCCGCCTCGCGCGCGGACTCCGCGAGCGCCTCGGTGAGCCTCCACATCCCGCCGCGCAGCCCCAGCACCGCGGAGCCGGCGGGCGCGAGCGCGCGGCGCCGCTCGGCCAGCGCGGTGAGGCTGCCCGCCGCTCGCAGCTGGGCCGGCAGCGTCGGGTCGATCGCCGCCAGCGGAAGCTCGTCGAGGGGGCGCGAGTACACGCCCTGGAGGACGGGCGCGACCAGCAGGTCCGCGACCCCCGCGCCCAGCCGGGTCCTCACGAGGGACCCGACCGTGGCATCGTCCCTCACCTCACCCAGGGGGCGGGTGCGTTCGAGCGCGGCCTCCGCGGCGGCACCCCAGCCGATCACGCTGCGGACGTCGGCCAGCAGCGGCCGGGTGGGAATGCCCAGCCATCCCGTGGTCGGCAGCGGGTAGGCGCGCGAGGGGGTCACGACCCACGCGGGTGAACGCGTCGGCGCCACGATGTCGCCCTCAAGTCCCAGCTCGCGCGCGAGCGCCGCGACGGCATCGGTCCGCGTCGCGAAGGACTCGGCTCCCGCGTCGAGCGTGAGGCCGGCGAGGGACAGCGGCGAGACGCGCCCTCCCCATCCCTGCCCCGCCTCGAGCACGGTGACCACGGATCCGCGGCGCGCGTGGCGACGCGCGGCCAGCAGTCCGGCGACCCCGCCCCCGACGACGAGGACGCGCTCAGCCACGCGAGTGGACGAGGTCGACCACGCGTTGCAGCGCCGCGGGGTCCGTCTCGGGGGGCACGCCGTGGCCCAGGTTGACCACGTGGCCCGGAGCCTCGGCCCCACGCGCGAGCACGTCGAGGACGTGGCGCTCGAGAACCTCGGCCGGCGCACCCAGGCGTGCGGGGTCGATGTTGCCCTGCAGGGGAAGATGCCCGCCGAGGAGGCGCGACGCCTCGTCGAGCGGCATCCGGTAGTCCACCCCCATCGCGGTCGCCCCCGCCTCGGCCATCGGACGCAGGAGGTGAGCGCCGTGAGCGGCGAAGTGAATGCGCGGCACGGGCAGGTCCGCGACGGCGCCCAGGGCGGCCGCGGAGCCGGGGGCGCAGTGCGCGACGTAGTCGGCCTCGGCGAGCGAGCCGGCCCACGAGTCGAAGAGCTGCACCGCCGAGGCACCCGCGAGCACCTGCGCGCGCAGGAACAGTCCGGCGGCGCGCGACGTCCACGCGGTGAGCGCCTCCCACACGGCGGGCGAGTCGATCATGAGGCGACGCGCTCCCAGGTGGTCACGCGACGGCCGGCCCTCGACCATGTAGGCAGCGAGCGTGAACGGGGCCCCCGCGAAGCCGATCAGCGGTGTCGATCCCAGCTCGGCCACCGTGAGCCGCACCGCCTCGCGGATGGGCTCGAGGCCGCGGTCGAACGCGCCGCCGTCGCCGGGCTCCCCGAGCGCGGGCAGGGCGTCGACGTCCTCCATCGCACGGATCGGGCGCTCGAACACCGGGCCCACGCCGGGGGCGATGTCGACGCCGACCCCGGCGATGCGCATCGGCACCACGATGTCGGAGAAGAAGATTCCCGCGTCCACGCCGTAGCGGCGCACGGGCTGGAGCGTGATCTCCGCCGCGAGCGCGGGGGTGAGGCACGCGTCGAGCATCGCCGTGCCGCGGCGCGCCTCGAGATACTCGGGCAGCGAGCGCCCCGCCTGGCGCATGAACCACACGGGACGATGCGAGGGACGCTCCCCCGCGAGCGCCGCGAGAAGCGGGGCGCCGTCGAGGCGTCCGTCGGCGAGCGGGTGGGTGGCGGGGAGAGAGACCATGACCCCGATTCTGCCCTGTTCCGGGGCCGTGTCAGAATTGACGAGTGCCCCTGATGTCCCTTGTCGCGTCCCACCGCAATCGCGAGCTCGCCATGCTCGAGCAGCTGCAGGTCGGGGCGGGCACGCTTGCGGCGTCTTTGCTCGCGCGCGAAGGGGCCGTCGCGGGGGCCGTCGTGCTCCCCACGTGCAACCGCTTCGAGGTCTACGTCGAGGCGGAGGACGCGGAGGCGGCGCGGGCCGAGGTCATCGAGGCGATCGCCGAGTCGAGCCAGCTCGACCCCCACGCCGTCGCCGAGGCGCTGGTGCTCTACGAGGGCGACGACGCGATCCAGCACCTGCTGTCCGTGACGTCGGGACTCGAGTCCATGGTCGTGGGCGAGCGCGAGATCAGCGGTCAGGTGCGCCGCGCGCACCTCGAGGCACAGAAGCGCCACGAGCTCACTCCGCGCCTCGACCGCCTCTTCCAGTCGGCGCTGCGGACCTCGCGCGTCGTCGCATCGTCCACCGGCCTGGGAACGTCGGGCCGCTCGGTGGTCTCGGTCGCCCTGGATCTGGCCGATGCCACGGTGGGCTGGGAGGGCGCGCGCGTCCTCATCGTGGGCACGGGCGCCCTCGCCGAGACCGCGGTCGGCACCCTCCACGGCCGCGGCGCGGTCATCGACGGCGTCTTCTCGCCCTCGGGCCGCGCGCTCGAGTTCGCGCTCCGCCACGACGTCGAGGCGATCGACGCCGCGGGCCTCGAGCTCGCGATTCGGCACGCGGACGTGGTGTTCGCGTGCTCGGGCGGGGAGTCGGTGGTGCTCACGCCGTCGCTCGTGGCGGCCGCGCGGCACGAGCTCGACGCCCCCCTCACGATCCTCGACCTGGCCCTCCACCGCGACGTCGCGCCCGGCGTGCGCGACCTGCGCGGGGTCACCGTGATCGGCCTCGACGACATCGGTGCGCACGCTCCCGGCGAGTCGGTCGGCGCGATCGACGCGGCCCGCGCGATCGTCGCTCACGCGGTGGCCCGCTTCGGCGACGGAGAGACCGCGCGGTCCCTCGACCCCGCCGTGGTCGCCCTGCGCGAGCACGTGTTCGGGCTCCTCGAGCGCGAGGTGGCCCGCATCCGGCCCGCGGCGGGCGCCCCTGCCGATGCCGTCGAGCGGGCGGACGACATCGAGTACGCACTGCGTCGCTTCGCGAAGACCCTGCTCCACACCCCCACCGTGCGTGCGCGCGAGCACGCGCAGGCCGGCGAGTCGACGCAGTACCTCGACGCGATCCGCGCTCTCTACGGGATCGACGTCGCGGTGCCCGACGCCGCGTGCCCCGCTCCCGAGATCGACGCGGAAGCCATTTAGCGCACGCCCGCGTTGCCTTAATTCCCCTCCGTCGGCTACCTTAGGCGAGCCTTACTTCGCACCCCGACGTGCGCCCACCCCGCCCGAGGAGTCTCATGCGCACGCGCGCCCTTGTCAGCATCGCCGCCCTCGTGGCGCTGGTGCTCGCGGTCGCGCTCTCGCTCGCGATCGGGTCGCGCCCGATCGACCTGGGCACGGTGTGGGAGGCGCTGGTGAACCTCGACCCCGCCGATCCCGAGCAGCTCATCGTGCGCGAGCTGCGCGTGCCGCGCACGATCATCGGGATCCTCGCGGGAGCCGCGCTCGCGGTCGCGGGGGCGCTCATGCAGTCCCTCACGCGCAACCCGTTCGCCGATCCGGGACTGCTGGGCATCAACTCGGGGGCCTCGCTCGCGGTCGTGGCGGCGCTGACGTTTGGGGTCACCGGCTTCGTCGCGCAGGTCTCGCTCGCCTTCGTCGGCGCGGGACTCGCCTCTCTCGTGGTCTACGCGATCGGCGCGCGCGGGGCGGCGGCCGGCGTGCCGGTGCGTCTCGCGCTCGCCGGCGTCGCGCTGACCGCGCTCATCACGTCCGTCATCAACGCGATCCTCCTGGTCGATGACGCCACGCTCGACCAGTTCCGGCTGTGGATCGCCGGCTCGCTCACCGGGCGGCCGCTCGACCACATCGCGGGCCTGATCCCGCTCGTCCTCGTCGCGATCGCGGCGGCGCTGCTCGCGTCGCGGCCGCTGCAGGCGATTGGGCTCGGCGAGGACGCCGCGCGCGCCCTCGGGGTCAACATCGCGGTTACCCGCGCGATCGTCATCGTGATCGTCACGCTGCTCGCGGCGGCCGCCACCGCCGCGGCGGGTCCGCTCATCTTCATCGGCCTCGCGGTGCCGCACGTGGTCCGCGCGTTCGTCGGCGCGTCGCTGCCCTCGCTGCTCGTCGCGAGCGCGCTGGGCGGAGCGGCACTCGTGCTCGTGTGCGACGTGATCGGCCGGGTCATCGCCCCGCCGTCCGAGGTGGGCGTCGGCATCACCACCGCCCTCTTTGGTGGCCTCATCTTCGCGATCATGGCGCGTCGCATGAAGGTAGTCGAGCTGTGAAGATCCTGCGCCTGGGCCCGCTCGGCGTCACCACGCACCGTCGCACGCTGCTCGTCGGCATCGCGATGGCCGCGGTGCTCGCCGCACTCTTCGTGTTCGCGCTCGTGAGGGGCAGGGCGGACATCACGATCCTCGACTCGCTGCGGGCTGCCGTGGGCCTCTCGGTCGGCCCGCCCGGCGACTTCATCGTCGGCCAGGTGCGCGCGCCGCGCGCCTTCACGGCCATCCTCGTGGGCGCGACGCTCGGCCTCGCCGGCGCGATCCTGCAGTCGCTCACGCGCAATCCGCTCGCGTCTCCCGACTTCATCGGCATCACGGCGGGAGCGGGCACGGGGGCGGTCGTCACGATGGCACTGGGCTTCACCGGCTCGCTGTGGATCACCGCGGGCGGCGCCGTGATCGGCGCGCTCGCGGCCTCGGCCGTCATCCTCGCGTTGTCGTGGCGGCACGGAATCGTGCCGCTGAGGCTCATCCTCGCGGGAATCGGCATCGGCTTCGTCGCGCAGGCCCTCACGCAGTACCTGCTCACGCGCATGGACGTGCACGACGCGGGCACCGCGCTCGGCTGGCTCGTCGGTTCGGTGACGGGACGCACGTGGACCCACGTCGCGGTCGCGGGAATCGTCCTCGCGGTGCTGGGCCCCGTCGTGCTGTGGCACGGCCGCTCGCTGCGCACAATGGAGATGGGCGACGACACCGCGCGTGCGCTCGGCATCCGGGTCGGAGCGGCTCGCGCCGTGCTCGCGGTGACGGCCGTGCTACTCGCCGCGGCCGCGACCGCGGTGACCGGGCCGATCGGCTTCGTCGCTCTCGTCGCACCCGCGCTCGCGCTGCGGCTCACGCGCAACGCGGGCGTCACGCTCATCCCGTCGGCGCTGATGGGGGCCGTCCTGCTGCTCGCCGCCGACCAGCTGTCTCAACTCATGCCCGCCACCCTGCAGTTCCCCGTGGGCATCTTCACCGCCGCAGTCGGCGCGCCCTACCTGCTGTGGCTGGTGTGGCGCGCATCCCGAGGAGGACCCGCATGACCCGGCTTGAGGCCAAGGACGTCACGCTCGGCTACGGCGACCACGTCGTGGTGCACGACGTCAGCGTCGCGATTCCCGACGGCGGCATCACCGCGATCGTCGGCCCCAACGGCTGCGGCAAGTCGACCCTGCTGCGCGCGCTCGCGCGCCTCCTGCCCCCGCGCGAGGGCGTGGTCCTGCTCGACGGCGAGGACGTGCATCGTCTCCCCACGCGCGAGGTGGCCCGGCGCATCGGCCTCCTCCCCCAGTCCCCGCTCGCCCCCGCCGGCATCACCGTCGCGGAGCTCGTGGGGCGCGGACGCACGCCGCACCAGAAGATCCTGCGGCCGTGGACGCCCGCCGACGAGGCCGCGGTGTTCTCCGCGCTCCACTCGACCGGCCTCACCGACATCCAGGACGCCGTGGTCGACGAGCTCTCGGGCGGCCAGCGCCAGCGCGCGTGGATCGCGATGGCCCTCGCGCAGGACACGCCGCTCATGCTGCTCGACGAGCCCACGACCTACCTCGACATCGCCCACCAGTACGAGGTGCTCGACCTGCTCCACCGGCTCCACACCCGTCAGCACCGCACGGTGGTGATGGTCGTGCACGACCTTCACCAGGCCGCGCGCTACGCGACCCACGTGGTCGCGATGTCCGAGGGCAGGATCGCGGCGTCGGGTCCCCCCGCGGAGGTCCTCACCGCGGAGCTCGTCAGCTCGGTCTTCCACCTCGATGTACGCGTGATCCCGGACCCCGTGACCGGCACGCCCGTGATTGTCCCGGCCACCCTTCCCGGTGGCGCCCACGACGCCAGCGTCGATCCTCACCCCTGATCCGAAAGGAACCCTCATGGTCCAGCGCACCACGCGCACGCTCACCGGCACGGCCCTCGCGGCCGTCGCCGCGCTCACGCTTGCCGCGTGCTCGTCGGGCGGCTCCTCCGAGGAGCCCTCGGCGTCCGCGTCCGCGTCCGCGGGCGGCGAGGCCACTACGGCAGCCTTCCCCGTCACCCTCGACACCGTCATGGGCGAGGTCACCGTCGAGTCCGAGCCGCAGCGCGTCGTGACGCTCGGCTCGCACGAGCACGAGTACCTCTACGCGCTCGGCGTCGCACCCGTCGCGGTGCCCGTGAGCTGGCAGGGCTACGACAACGGCACCGGCCCGTGGGCCGAGGAGGACCGCCTCGCGGCCGGCGCCGAGCCCGAGGTCTTCGAGCCCGGGTCGACCACGTACGACGCGGAGCTCATCGCGTCGTTCGAGCCCGACCTCATCGTCGCCACGTACCCCAACCACACGATGACCCAGGAGGAGTACGACCTGCTCTCGGGCATCGCGCCCGTCGTGACCCGCCCCGCGACCGACGCCGCCGGCGTCGAGACCGCCGAGTGGAACGTGTCCCTGGCCGACGAGCTCACGCTGCTCGCGCAGGCGACCGGCACCACCGCCGAGGCCGAGGCGATCATCGAGGAGATCGACGCGGCCTACGCGGAGGTCCGCGAGGCGCACCCCGAGTGGGAGGGCCTCACCTCGCAGGTGGGCGGCTTCTACGAGGGCCAGGCCTTCGTGTACAGCGCCAACGACACGCGCAACCAGTTCCTCGCGAACCTTGGTCTGGACGTCGCGTCGATCGACGGCACGGGCGAGGCGTGGATGCAGATTAGCGCCGAGCAGCTCGACGTGCTGAGCGACCTTGACTCGATCGTGTGGCAGGTCGCGACCACCCCCGAGACCCGCGCCGAGCTCGAGGCGCTGCCGCTGTTCGACTCGCTCGGTCTCAACGAGAAGGGCGGCAGCGTGTGGCTGACCGACCCGGTCCTCGAGGGCGCGTTCTTCGCGAACTCGCCGTCGTCGATCGCCTACGCTCTCGACGCGTTCGTGCCGATGCTCGAGGCTGCCCTCGACGGCGACCCCGCCACCGAGGTCCCCGAGGCGACTACCGCCGGCTGATGCACCCGTGACGGGACGATGCCCGGCCTCCCACGCGGGAGGCCGGGCATCGTCGCGTGTGGGCCTACAGATCGAGCCTCTCGAGCATGTCGGTCACGAGTGCCGCGACGGCGGAGCGCTCGGAGCGCTCGAGCGTGACATGAGCGAACAACGGGTGCCCCTTGAGCGCCTCGATGACCGCGGCGACGCCGTCGTGGCGTCCCACGCGCAGGTTGTCGCGCTGGGCGACGTCGTGCGTGAGGACCACGCGCGACGACTGGCCGATCCGGCTGAGCATCGTGAGCAGCACGTTGCGCTCGAGCGACTGGGCCTCGTCGACGATCACGAATGCGTCGTGGAGGCTGCGGCCGCGGATGTGCGTGAGCGGGAGCACCTCGAGCATGCCGCGCGCCATGACCTCCTCGAGCACCTCACCCGAGACCATCGCGCCCAGCGTGTCGAACACCGCCTGAGCCCAGGGGTTCATTTTCTCCGCCTCGGAGCCTGGCAGATAGCCCAGGTCCTGGCCGCCCACGGCGTACAGCGGGCGGAACACCATGATCTTCTTATGCTGGCGGCGCTCCATCACGGCCTCGAGACCGGCGCACAGCGCGAGCGCGCTCTTGCCCGTGCCCGCGCGGCCGCCCATCGAGACGATCCCGATCGACTCGTCGAGCAACAGGTCGATCGCGATCCGCTGCTCGGCCGAGCGCCCGTGGATGCCGAAGACCTCCTGGTCGCCGCGCACGAGCCGCACCGTGCCCTCGTCGGTCACGCGGCCGAGCGCGCTGCCGCGGCCCGCGTGAATGACCAGGCCCGTGTGCACCGGCAACGAGCCGATGTCCTCGCCACAGTCCGCGGCCGGCGGAGCGTCGAGCGACTCGTGCTCCCACAGCGACGCCATCTGCTCGTCGGTCAGCTGAATCTCGCGCATGCCTGTCCAGCCGGACTCGACCGCGAGCTCCGCGCGATACTCCTCCGCCTCGATGCCGAGCGCCGAGGCCTTGACGCGCATCGGCAGGTCCTTGGAGACCACCGTCACGGCGTGACCCTCGGCCGCCAGGTTGGCGGCCACCGCGAGGATGCGGGTGTCGTTGTCGCCCAGCCGGAAGCCCGACGGCAACACCTCGGGGTCCGTGTGGTTGAGCTCGACGCGCAGGGTGCCCCCTGTCTCGTTGACCGCGACGGGCTCGTCGAGCTTGCCGTACCGCACCCTGAGGTCGTCGAGCATCCTCAGCGCGGAGCGCGCGAAGTAGCCGAGTTCCGGGTGGTGCCGTTTGGCCTCGAGCTCCGTGATGACCACGACGGGCAGCACCACCGCGTGCTCGGCGAAGCGCTTCATCGCGCGTGGATCCGAGAGCAACACGGACGTGTCGAGGACGAACGTGCGGACCGCGGTCTCGACGTCGGCCGTGATGGCGGTGGCGGGGACGGTGCTAGGCGAGATGGTCAACGGGGCTCCCAGCGTTCTGGCCGCAGGGCGCCGATCGCCCTGTCGGCGATCTGTTACGTCCGCATCGGTCCGATGCGGCGGTGTGATGTTCCCACGAGGGCGACGCTACGCCTGGCGCGGCCCTGGAGGAACGACACGCCCAAAGAGTTCACACAGCTGTAACTCGGCCCCCGCGCTCGGGTGTGTCTCGCGACCTGTGTGACGGGCCGCGCGTCAGCGACCCAGTCGGCGCTCTCGCTGCGAATAGTCGCGCAGCGCGCGCAGGAAGTCGATGCGGCGGAAGTCGGGCCAATAGGCCTCGCAGAAGTAGAACTCCGAGTGCGCCGACTGCCACAACAGGAAGCCGCCCAGGCGCTGCTCTCCCGACGTGCGGATGACGAGGTCGGGGTCGGGCTGGCCCTTCGTGTACAGGTGCTCCGCGATGTGCTCGACCGAGAAGCTTTCGGCGACCTCCTCGAGCGAATGGCCCGCGTCCACGCCGCTGCGCAGGAAGCTGCGCACGGCCTCCGCGATCTCGTGCCTGCCCCCGTAGCCCACCGCGACGTTCACGTGCAGACCCGTCGCGGCGGCGCTGCGCTCGACGGCAGCCGAGATGCGTGCGGCGGCCTCGGGCGGCAGGAGGGACACGTCACCCACATGCTGGAGGCGCCAGCGGCCGTCGTCGGCGAGGCGCTCGATGGCCGTCGCGATGATCTCGAGCAACGGCGCAAGCTCTCGCGGGTCGCGCGCGAGGTTGTCGGTGGACAGCATCCACAGCGTCACCACCTCGACGCCGGCGTCCTGAGACCACTCGAGGACCTCGGTGATCTTGTCGGCGCCGCGCTGGTGACCGTGGGAGGCTGTCGCGCCGCTCTGGCGCGCCCATCGGCGGTTGCCGTCGAGGATCACGCCGATGTGCCGGGGCGGCTTGGCCGACCTCTTGAGGGTGCGCGCGAGCCGCTTCTCGTACGTGCCGTACAGCAGCGCGTTCAGGCCCATTGACGTCCGTTCTCGCGTGACAGGAGGAACTGCGCCCACGGTACTCCGAGCGCGTAACCTACGGTAACGTAGGTTCATGGTCGAGAACCTCCCCGTACCCGGGAAGCCCCTGCTGCGCGGTTGGCTTCACCTCGGCGCGGCGCCCGTGGCGCTCGTCGCGGGGCTCGCGCTCACCGCCGCGGCCCCGACCTTGGCCGGGCGGGTGTCCTTCGCGGTCTTCACGCTGACCGCCGTGCTGTTGTTCGGCACCTCGGCGATCTATCACCGCGGCAACTGGTCCGATCACACGCGAGCGATCCTGCGCCGCATGGACCACGCCAACATCTTCCTCATCATCGCGGGCACCTACACGCCGCTCACCGTGCTGCTGCTCGACGGGCCCACCGCACGCACCATCCTCACGATCGTGTGGGCTGGTGCACTGCTCGGGCTGCTATTCCGCGTGCTGTGGCTCGGCGCGCCGCGCTGGATGTACGTGCCCATCTACCTGGCACTCGGCTGGGTCGCGATGGGCTTCATCGGCCCCTTCTACGAGGCGGGCGGCGCCGCGGTGGTCACCCTCATCATCGTGGGCGGCCTGTGCTACACGGTGGGCGCGATCATCTACGGCACCAAGTGGCCTCGCGGATCGGCGAAGTACTTCGGCTTCCACGAGATCTTCCACGCGCTAACGATCGCCGGCTTCACCTGTCACTTCATCGCCGCCTCGCTCGCGGCCTTCGCTGTCGCCTGACGCCGTCCCGGCGGCGGCCTCGCGCTCCGCGGCCTCGCGCGCCTCGCGCGCACGCACCTTGCGCAGGTGGCGGCTCAGCGACAGGAACAGCACGATGGAAGCGATCACCACCCCGAACGTGACGACGAACGCGAGAAAGCCCGGTCCTCCGCTGAAGTCTGTCGACATCTCCACCTCCCTGACCGGACTATCCTGCCTCATCATGAGCACCTCGCCCGCCGAGTCGGAGTCCGCCGCGCTGCCGCGCCTCAGCCGTCGCACGTGGATCCTGGTCATCGCGGGCATCTCCGCGCTCATCGCGGCGGTCGCGTGGTACGCGCTCACCGCGGCGAACGAGCCCGTGCGCTGGAGAGACGTGGGCTTCTCCGTCGAGTCCGCGACCGAGATCACAGTGACGTACGAGGTCTACCTCTACACCGACCGCGACGCGGAGTGCACGGTGCGTGCCCTCAACCCCCGCTTCACCGAGGTGGGCGTCGCGACGCAGCGCGTAAGTCGCGCGGACGGCGCCGAGCAGCGCCTCACCACGACCATCACGACGACCGAAGAGGCGACGACCGCGCAGGTGCAGTACTGCGAGGCACCTTGATAGGGTGACCTACCTTGTCGCGTAAGGAGGAACCGTGACCGAGACCACCGGAACCTGGCTGACCCAGGAGGCATACGACCGCCTGCAGGCCGAGTACGACCATTTGGTCAACGTGGGCCGCGCCGCGATCGCCAAGGAGATCGACGAGCGTCGCCAGGAGGGCGACCTCAAGGAGAACGGCGGCTACCACGCCGCGCGCGACGAGCAGGCGAAGATGGAGGCGCGCATCGAGGAACTGCGCCGCAAGCTCGCGGACGCGACCGTGGGCGAGCCGACCTTCGACGGCACGATTGCCTCCGGCACCGTCGTCACGGCAGAGGTGATGGGCCGCGAGATGCGCTTCCTCGTGGGCTCGCGCGAGATCGCCGACGGCACGGATCTCGACGTGTTCAGCGCGCAGTCGCCGCTGGGCGCCGCGCTGCTGGGCCGCAAGGCGGGCGACGAGACGTCCTACGAGGCGCCCAACGGCAAGCAAATCACCGTCACCGTGATCGCGGCGGAGCCCTTCACCGGCTGACCCTCTCGAGCAGCACCACGGCCTCGTAGTGCTCGGTGTGAGGGAACATGTCGAGGAGGCGGCCGCGTACCGGTCGCAGGCTCGGCATCGCCGCGAGGTCGCGCGCGAGCGTGACGGCGTTGCAGCTTGAGTAGACGACCGTCCGCACGCCCGAGCCCTCGAGCCATGAGGCGAGATCGGCCCCGATCCCGCGCCGCGGGGGGTTGACGATCACGAGGTCGGGCGCGCGGCCCTGCTCCGCGGCCCACGTCGTCGCGTCCGCCGCGACGAAGCTCGCGAGGTCCGCGCCCGCGACGCCGGCGTTTGCCATCTCGGCAGCACTGAGCCGCGCGCTCTCGATCGCCTGCTCGCTCACCTCGACGCCCACGACGGTCCGTCCGGGCGCGACGCAGTGCAGGGCAAAGCCGCCCACTCCGCAGTACAGGTCCCAGACCGAGCCCGCCCCGGCATCGTCCACCCACCCCGCGACCTGCGCATACAGGGCGCGCGCCACCGCCGTGTTGGTCTGGAAGAAGCTCTGCGGGCGCAGGTGGAGCACCACATCGCCCATGTCCATCGCGAGAGAGTCGCGCGAGGTGAGCACGTCCTCGCGCTCGCCCTCGAGGACCGCTGCGTGGACGGGCAGGATGTTGGCGGTGACCACCGCGAGGCTCGGAAGCCGCTCGAGCAGCCACGGCAGGTGCTTGCGGATGCGCGTGAGCGACTCGGTCGACCGCAGCACGAGACGCGCCATCACCTCTCCGTCCGGAGACAGGGTGACGATCACGTGCTTGAGCTCGCCGCGCCGCGCGGGCACGTCGTAGGGCGTGAGGCCCGCCCTCGTGATGAAGTCCGCCAGGACGGGGAACGATGCCGTCAGGCCGGGTGGGTAGAGGGGGCAGTCACGCAGGTCGACGCCGCGGCCCGCGGCGTCGAGGATGCCCACCGTGGGAGAGTCAACGGTGCCCCCCACCACCATCTTGGCCTTCGCGCGAAAGCCCGACTCCGCGCTCACGAGCGGCGGCAGCCAGTCGACCGGGCGGCCGATCAGGCCCTCGAGGTGGGCCTGCTTGGTCGCGATCTGTGTCGCGTGCGGCACCTCGATGAGGGTGCACGAGCGGCACCCCCCCGAGTCGAAATAGGCGCAGCGCACCCGCCGAGTCTAGGCGCGCGGCTCGCTCGCGTCGTCGTCCGCGTGAGGACGCCCCCTCACCCGGATCTCGCCGGTCTTCGCGATCGCCTCGCGTGCCTTGCGGAGCGCGTCACGCGGGTGCTCGGTGAGGATCGCGCCACTGTCGGTCGGCGCCTCGGCGTCGGAGTACTGGCGGTGCAGCGAGCGCGCGAATGCGTAGCAGAACGAGACGATCGGAACCGCGATGACCGCACCCACCAGTCCCAGCAGGATCGTGCCCGTCGACACCGTGAGCAGGATCGCGAGCGGGTGAAGCGACGCCGCCTTGCCGAACAGCCAGGGATAGAGGATATTGCCCTCGATCTGCTGGACCGCGAGCACGATCACGGCCATCCACACCGCGGTGGTGACGCCTCCGTCGACCAGCGCGACCGCCACCGCGATCGCGCCCGAGATGGTCGCTCCGAACAGCGGGATGAAGGACAGCAGGAACACGAAGATCGCGATGGGCAGCGCGAGCGGCAGGCCGAGCAGCCACGCGCCCACGCCGATTCCCACGGCGTCGATGAATGCCACGAACACGCTGGTCTCGGTGTAGCGGCGCAGCGTGAGCCACGCGGTCATGCCCGCGCGGTCGATGCGCGCGCCGCGGCGGGCGGGCAGCAGCTGCACAAACCACAGCCACAGCGAGCGGCCGTCCTTGAGGAAGAAGAACAGCGCAAACAGCGCGATGATCGAGCCGGCGAACAGCGTGCCGATCGTGCCCGTGACCGAGAACGCGCCGGTCGCGACGCCCCACGCGTTGTCCTGGAGGGTCTTCTGGGCGTTGCCCAGCAGCTCGTCGATCTGCGCGCGCTCCATGTGGATGGGTCCCTGCACGAGCCAGTCGAGGAACTGGTCGAAGCCCTGCACCGCGGCCTGCTGGAGCTCGCTGAAGCCCGACACGACGGAACTGCCGGCGGCGACCCCGAGGCCCAGCACGATGGCGATGAGGCCCACGATGGCAAGGGCGGCGCCGAGCGCGCGCGGGATGCGCCAGCGCTGCAGTCGGCTCACGAGCTGCTCGAGCGGCGCCGCGATGAGCAGCGCGATCCCCAGCGGAAGCATGATCGACGCCAGGGTCGTGAAGCCCCTGAAGGCGACGTACGCGATGACGCCCACGACGATGAGCCTCCACGACCACGCGGCGGAGACCCTCAGCCACAACGGAACGTGCTCGACCGTGACGTCGGCGGGAGGCTGCTCATCGGGCGTGTCTGGCATGTCGCGAGCCTAGCGCGGGGGTGGAACAGAACCGGGCCCGGGAGCGTTCGTCAGGCGGAAGGGAGCGCCGATGCTCGGACTCGACAAGACCACCATGATCACCCAGGACCAGGCCCTACCCGGCCGCGAGATCGCGATGCAGATCGCGGAGCGCCACGTGGTACTCGGCACACCCCTCAAGGGCCCGTGGCCCGAGGGACACGAGGTCCTTTACGTCGCGATGGGCTGCTTCTGGGGCGCGGAGCGGATCTTCTGGCAGACCCCCGGTGTGTACTCGACGGCGGTGGGCTACATGGGCGGATGGACCCGCAACCCCACCTACCAGGAGACGTGCACCGCACGCACGGGCCACACCGAGACCGTCCAGGTGGTGTACGACCCCGCCGCGGTGTCGCTCGACGACCTCCTCGCGGCCTTCTGGGAGAACCACGACCCCACGACGCCCAACCGCCAGGGCGGCGACATCGGGACGCAGTACCGCAGCGCGATCTTCGCGACCACCGAGGCCCAGCTCGCCGCGGCCCAGGAGTCGCGCGAGACGTACCAGTCGCGCCTCGCGGAGCGCGGGTTTGGCGTGATCTCGACGCAGATCGCCGCGGCACGCGAGGCGGGCGACGGCGAGTTCTACTACGCCGAGGACTACCACCAGGGATACCTGCACAAGAATCCGGGCGGCTACTGCAACCACGGCTTCTGCCAGGTCAGCTACGCATAGTCCCCACAGCCAACGACGAAGGCCCCGACCGCATGGTCGGGGCCTTCGTCGTCAGACGGGTGAGCGCGCTCTAGTCACGCCCGGAGAAGATCGCGATGATGCGCAGGAACTCGATGTAGAGCCACACGAGCGTGACCAAGAGGCCGAATGCGGCCTTCCACTCGAGCTTCTTCTCGGCGCCCGACTTCACGCCGTTGTCGATGAAGTCGAAGTCGCCGATCAGCGAGATGCACGCCAGCAGGATCGCGACGGCGCCGATCACGACGCCGAGCGGGAGGCCGAGGATCTCGAGGTCCGTGCGCCAGCCGAACGCGCCCGAGTCGGGGCTGAAGATCATGTAGCCCAGGTTGGCGAGGCTGAACAGCAGGTACGAGATGCCGCCGATGAGGAAGATCTTGCGCAGCTTGCTCGTGTAGCGGACCTTGCCCGAGCGGTAGAGCCACAGGCACACCATGAAGGTGATCGCGGTCGCGACAAGCGCCTGCAGGGCGGCACCGGGGGCGTTGAACTGCTGCTCGATAGCGATCGAGATCGCTCCGAGGAAGAAGCCCTCGGCGACCGCGTAGATGCCCACCAGCGCGGGGCCGGGGGTGCGCTTGAACGCGGCAACCAGGCCGATCACGAACGCGACGATTCCCGCGCCGAGCGCGGCCAACATCACGGACGGGCTGTCGGCGACCGTGACGTAGCCCACCGCGCCCATGACGAACGTGAGCAGCACGAGGCCCGTGGTCTTGTTGATCACGCCGGTGTACGACATCCGCTCCTCGGCGACGTACCCGGGCGTGCCTGCCGGCTGCTGGTACTGGCGCTCGAGATCGGCGGTGCTGGTCTGCGCGAGCAGCGGGTCGGACTTGAACTCCTTGGCGTTGCTGAACACCGGACTTGCCACGGTTCCTCCTTGGGGATGACCGCCTCAGTCTAGTCATGGGGTGCGCGGGGATAAAGGGGCGGTCTGCATCATCAACGTCCCAGGAAGCGCCGGTGTTGCAGGCTCGACGCCGTCCGGCCGAGCGGGACGCAGACCCGTCCCCACTTCCGTTCCTGTTGCTTTGTGTTTGAGTCTGTGGTTTCATGTGGGAATCCGGCCACCGGACCCAGACAAGGGAGTCACCAGATGTACGCGACGGAGCGACAGCAGCGCATCCTCGCCGAGGCGCGCGCCGCGGGCCGCGTCGAGGTCACCGCGCTGGCCGATGCCTTGGCCGTCACCCCCGAGACGATTCGCAGGGACCTCACCGCGCTCGAGAGCCGCGGCTCCGTGCGCCGCGTCCACGGCGGCGCGATTCCCGTCGAGCGGCTCGAGATCGAGCCCACGCTCGCGTCCCGCACGCAGCGCCGCACCGACGTCAAGCGACGCATCGCGGCTCGCGTGCTCGAGGAGCTCCCCGCGGGTGGCACCGTCATCCTGGACGCGGGATCCACCACTCAGGCGATCGTCGAGCTCCTCCCCCACGATGCCGAGCTCACGGTCATCACCGACTCCCTCCCCGCGGCGACCGTGCTCGCGACCCGGCCGGGGATCACGCTCTACCTGCTCGGCGGTCGCGTGCGAGGCGTCACGGCCGCGGCGGTGGGCGACTGGGCCGTGCGCGCTCTCGCGGACATCGTGGCGGATGTCGCGGTCGTGGGCACCAACGGAATCTCGGCCGCGCGCGGGCTCACCACGCCCGACCCTGAAGAGGCGCGTGTCAAGCGCGCCATGGTCGACGCCGCGCGCCGTGTGGTGGTCGCGACCGACTCGTCGAAGGCGGATGACGATCACCTTCACCGCTTCGCATCCCTTGATCACGTCGACGTCGTCGTCACCGACGCCGACCTCGCGGACGACGCGGCCGAGGAGCTGCGCGCCGCCGGACCGGAGGTGGTGACCGCATGATCGTCACGCTCACACCCAACCCCAGCGTCGATCGCGCCGTCACGGTCGCGACGCTCGCGCACGGCGAGGTCAACCGCGCCACCCACGTGCGCGTCGACGCGGGCGGGAAGGGTCTCAACGTCGCGCGCGCCGTGACCGCACAGGGTGGATCCGCGCTCGCGGTCCTGCCGGTGGGCGGCCCCGAGGGCCGCCTGCTCGAGGAGCTCCTCGACGAGGCGGCCGTCCCACGGCTCTCCGTGCCCATCGCGGGCGCCGCGCGCATGAACGTCTCCCTGCTCGAGGCGGACGGGACCACGACCAAGATCAACGAGCCGGGCCCGGAGCTCTCCCCCTCCGAGGTCGCCGCGCTGCTCGACGCGACGTCGAGCGCCGCCGCTGACGCCGCGTGGATCGTCGGCTGCGGAAGCCTTCCCCCCGGCGCCCCGACGGACTTCTACGCTCAGCTGGTCGCCGCGGCACACGCGGACGGCCGCCGCGTCGCGATCGATGGCTCGGGCGAGCCCTTCACCGCCGCCGTCGCGGCGTCGCCCGACCTCATCAAGCCCAACCACGAGGAGCTCGCCGAGCTCGTCGACCACAGCCTTCCCACGCTCGGCGACGTGATCGCCGCAGCGCAGGAACTCGTCAGTCAGGGGCTCGGCATGGTCGCCGTGAGCCTGGGCGCCGACGGCGCCGTGCTCGTCACGGCCGACGAGGTCATCCACGCGCGCGCCACGATCGGCGCGCCCGTGTCCACCGTGGGAGCCGGCGACTGCATGCTCGCCGGCCTCCTGCACGGCCTGTCGCGCGGCGTCTCCACGGCGCAGGCCCTCACGGAAGGCGTCCTCTGGGGCGCCGCGGCGGTCACCCTCCCGGGCAGCCGCGTCCCCACCCCCGCAGATCTCCGCGGCATCCCCGTGGACCTCACGCATTCCCCCTCACGCGCAATGGCACTCGGTCAGCGCTGACCGCAGAAAGGAACACCCCATGTCACTCATCCACGAGCAGCAGGTCGTGCTCGACCTCGCCGCGGAGGATCGGCACGCCGCGACGCGGACGCTCGCCGAGACCCTGGTCGCGACGGGTCGCTGCACCGATCTCGACGGCTTCCTCGCCGACGTCCGCAAGCGCGAGGAGACGATGGCGACGGGCCTGCCCGGCGGCATCGCGATCCCCCACGCGCGCAGCGCGGCCATCACGGAGCCCACCCTCGCGTTCGGCCGCGCCGACGGCATCGACTGGGGGGCCAAGGACGGACCCGCCACCCTCGTGTTCCTCATCGCCGCACCCGAGGGCGCCTCCGAGGCGCACATGCAGGTCCTTCCCAAGCTGGCCAAGGCCCTCATGAAGAAGGAGTTCAAGGCGGCGCTCGCCGCCGCGACCACGCGTGACGAGGTCGTCGCGATCGTCGAGGCCGAGGTCGGTGACGTCACCGTCGCCCCCGCACCCACCCCCGCCCCCGTCGCTGCTGCGCCCGAATCGGCCGCGGCACCGGCATCGTCCGGACTCACGCTCGTGGGAGTGACGTCCTGCCCCACCGGCATCGCGCACACGTACATGGCCGCCGAGGCCCTCGAGCGCGCGGCCAAGGACGCCGGCCACACGATGATCGTCGAGACGCAGGGCTCGGCGGGCGCACGTCCCACACCGCGATCCTCGCCGCGCAGATGGGCATCCCCGCGGTGGTTCAGCTCCACGGCGCGACGGCGATCGCCGCCGGGACGCTCGTCGCCGTCGACGGCGACTCGGGCGAGGTCACCCTCGAGCCCGACATGGCGCTCATCGAGGCGCAGCGCGAGCGCCGCGAGGCCCTCGCCGCGGCCCTCGCGGGGGTGTCCGGGGCGGGTGCGACCCGCGACGGCCACGCCGTCGCCCTGCTGGCGAACATCGGCGGGGTGGACGATGCCGAGGCCGCGGGCGCGCTCGACCTCGAGGGCGTCGGACTGTTCCGCACGGAGTTCGTCTACCTGTCCGCGCAGACGATGCCGACCGTCGAGGAGCAGGCCGAGGTCTACCGGCGGGTGCTCGCCCCCTTCCCCGGCCGCCGCGTCGTCGTGCGCACGCTCGACGCGGGCGCCGACAAGCCGCTCGCGTTCGCGAACCTGGGCGAAGAGGAGAACCCCGCGCTCGGCCGCCGGGGCCTGCGCCTGTGCCAGGCGATGCCCGAGGTGCTCGACTCGCAGCTCGAGGCGCTCGCGATCGCGGCGCGCGAGACCGGCGCCGACGTGCGGGTGATGGCGCCCATGGTCGCGACGGCCGATGAGGCCGCGTGGTTCGCGGCGCGCGTGCGCGCGGTGGGCCTTCCCAAGGCGGGCGTGATGATCGAGGTGCCGGCCGCGGCGCTGCGCTCACGCCACGTGCTCGAGGACGTCGACTTCGGCTCCCTGGGCACCAACGATCTTGCGCAGTACACGATGGCGGCGGACCGCATGGAGGGCGAGCTGTCCGACCTCCTCGACCCATGGCAGCCCGCCGTGCTCGACGTGGTCGCGGCGGCGTGCGAGGGCGGCGCGGTCACCGGCAAGCCGATCGGCGTGTGCGGCGTGTGCGGCGAGTCGGCGGGAGACCCCTACCTCGCTCTCGTGCTCGCTGGCCTCGGCGTGTCAAGCCTGTCGATGGCACCGTCCAAGGTGCCCGCGGTGCGTCTCGCGCTGTCCGTCCACACGCTCGACGAGTGCCGGGAACTGGCGGGCCGCGCACGCGCCGCACGATCCGCGTCCGAGGCACGCGAGGCGGTGCGGGCCGCCGCGAGCGCCGAGCTCACCGCGATACTCTAGGGGCCCCGAAGGAGGCCTGTCGTTGCATCGGTCCGCCGCCCTGCTTGAGGACCTGTCCCTCGAGACCACCGCTCGAGACGCGGCGACCCTCGTCGCACGCGCCGCGGACGTGCCCGTGGGCACGCGCGTCAGCATCACGCACCTGTCCACGGAGAGCGCGGCCGAGCGTCGCGAGGCGGCCGCCGCCGCAGGGCGGGTCCGGCTCGTGCCGGTCCCCCACCTCGCGGCGCGCCGCGTCGCGTCCGAGGCCGAGCTGCGCGCGACGCTTGAGGGCCTGCGGGCGCACCACGCGCAGGAGCGCTTGTTCCTGGTGGGCGGCGACCCGCGCGTGGCGGCGGGGCCCTACGGCTCGGCCCTCGATGTCGTCACGTCCGGCCTGCTCCCCGCGGCCGGGGTGATCGAGGTGGGAATCGCGGGCTATCCCGCGGGGCATCCCGCGATCGGGGACGCTTTCCTGGGGGCGGCGCTGCGCGACAAGGCCGCCGCGATCGCGGACCAGGGCCTCGCGGGCACCATCACCACGCAGTTCTCGTTCGACGCCGAGGCGGTCGCGCAGTGGATCGAGCGCGTGCGCGAGACGGGGATCGACCTTCCGATCCGCGTGGGCGTGCCCGGCCCCGCGGGCGTGCGCCGCCTCGTCGCCTTCGCGCGCCGCTGCGGCGTCGCCACGAGTGCGGGCATCGCGCGCAAGTACGGCTTCTCTCTCGCCTCGCTCGCGGGCACCGCGGGTCCCGACCGCTTCGTCGCCGACCTCGCCGGCCGCCTCGAGGCGGCGCACGGCGACGTGCGCCTCCACCTGTTCACGTTCGGCACGCTCGACGCGGCGATCGACTGGGCCGTGCGCGCGCGGAGGTGCTCAGTGCCCAGAATCGTCGAAAACGGGCACTGAGCACCTCGCAGGGCGCACGCGCCAGCTCAGCCCAGGGGACGGGTGTGGATCGCGGAATCGAGGCTCGTGCCGTTGAGCTCGACATAGAGGTGACGCTCCGTGACCGAGACGGTGAGCGCGTTGCGCCGCGCGACCAGCGAGGCGGCAGCCTCCACGAAGCCGGGGTCGAAGCTGTGGAGGCGAATCTCCTCGCGGCGGTGGATGCGCTTGCCTTCCCAGCGCGCGAGCACCTTTGCCGGGTCGTGCTGCGTATACACGGCGGTGCGCGCGGCAAGGCGGCTGCCCCGGTGCAGTCGCTCCGCCTCGGGCTGACCGACCTCGATCCACGCGGTGACGAGCCCGGTGAGGTCGCGCGCGATCACGGCCGGCTCGTCCGCGGTGGAGATGCCCTCGCTGAAGCCGATCCCGTCCTCGTACTCGAGGCAGTACGCGAGCACGCGCGTCACCATGAAGGCGGACGTCTCCGACGGGTGGCGCGCGACGCGGAGCGAGAACTCCTCGTAGATCGCCCTGTCCACGTCGGCGAGGTGAGTCTCGAACGTGTGAACAGTCGCACCGGCAGCCATGGCGCACCAGCCTACGGGCCGCCGCGACGGCCACGGTGCCCCCGGCGGGGTTCGAACCCGCGCTGTGCCGATTTTAAGTCGGCTGCCTCTGCCAGTTGGGCTACGGGGGCCGGACTAGCGCTCCTCGGCGGGCCGTTCCGCCGCGCGCTCCGCCGCAGAGAACGCGATGCCGTCGAGGATGTCGTGCTCGCTCGTCACCACGTGGGGCAGGCGCCCGCCCGCGTCGACCACGGCCGCGCGCACGCGCTGCATCACGGTCTTCCACACGAGAGCGCCCGCGCCGATGACGTCCACGCGACCGGGGTGCATGAAGCCCAGTGCGGCGCGTTCGGCGCGCGACGAGGCAAGCAGCTCGTCGCACGCCTTGATCGCGTCGTCGATGTCGATCACGGCGCCGTTGATGGCGGCGCGGTCGTACTCCGGGAGGCCGAGCGCGTGCGCGGTCACCGTCGTGATGGACCCCGCCAGCCCCACGAGAGTCGCCGTGCGCTCGACGGGCACGCCTGCGAGGGCGAGGTCGATCGCGTCGTGCACGTCGCGTTCGGCATCGGCCACCTGCGCCGCGGAGGGCGGGTCGCCAGCGAGGTGGCGCTCCGTCATGCGCACGCAGCCCACGTCCATCGAGTGCGCGAACTCGGGGCGATCGGTGCCCAGCACCACCTCGGTCGAGCCGCCACCCAGGTCGACCACCAGGAACGGGGCGTCGTGAGCGGCGTCGAGGGCGCCGGTGGCGCCCCTGAACGACAGCGCTGCCTCCTCCGCGCCCGAGATCACCTCGGGGGTCACCCCGAGACGCTGCTCGATCCCCGACAGGAACACGTCACGGTTGCGCGCATCGCGCGTCGCGGACGTCGCCACGAAGCGGATCGCCTCGACGCCGTGCTCGCGGCACTGCGCCGCGTAGAGGTCCGTGGCCGCGAAGGTGCGCTCGAGCGCCTCGGCGGCGAACTCACCCGTCCGGTCGACGCCCTGCCCCAGGCGCACCACGGTCATGGTCCGGACCACGTCCGTCAGGGTCCCCGCGTCGAGGTCGACGTCGGCGATCAGCAGGCGGATCGAGTTGGTCCCGCAATCAATGGCGGCTACACGCATGGGGACCAGCCTAGTCAGCGGCGACTCAGACCTCGACCGCGCACGTGCAGCGATCGGGACGCCAGCTGTCCGCGATGAGCGCGAGCGCGCGGTCGCCGAGCGGATTGACGCCCGGTCCCGCGGCGAGCGCGTGGCCCACGAGCACGTGGAGGCACTTGACGCGGTCGGGCATGCCGCCCGCGGAGATCCCGTGAATCTCGGGCACGTCCCCGAGTGCGTAGCGCTCGCCGAGGTAGCGCTCGTGCGCGGCGCGGTACGCGGCCGCGAGGTCCTCGTCCTCGCGCAGCGACTCCTGCATCGTCTTCATCACGCCGTTCGCCTCGAGCGTCGACACGGCGGCGACCGCGTCGGGATGTGTGAGGTAGTACTGCGTCGGGAACGGCGTGCCGTCGGGAAGGCGCGGCGCGGTGTGGACCACGGTGGGGTTGCCGCACACGCAGCGCGCGGCAATCGCCACGATCCCGCGCGGCTCGCGTCCCAACTGCGCGGCGAGAACCGCGACGTCGCGTGCGGTGGCAGGGGTGTCGTTCACCCGCAGGAGTCTAGTCGCCCGCCTCGTCGACCGACTTCCACAGCCGGGTGTACCAGGTGCCGTCCTCCTCCTCGGTGACGGCACCCGTCGCGGCGGCGGTGCCATCCGCGGAGCCCTCGACCGTCTCGGGGTCGATCACGCGGTACGGCGTCTCGCCGGGGAACACGTAGGCCAGCCGCTCACGCGCCTGGGCCACCACGAACGCGGGGTCCTCCCAGCGCGCGGTCTCCGCAGCAAGGTCCTCGACCTCCTGTTGCGCGGTCTCGGCCTCGGCACGCAGTGCGGCGAGTTCCTCCTGCTGACGGAAGTACGAGCGCAGCGAGGGCAACAGCACCGCGGCTGCGAGCACCACGACCCCGGCAAGCACCACGAGGCGCCATCCCATCGCGGTCACCCACGACCCGCGTGCGGCGGCGGGCTCGATCCGGTTGCGTGCGGGCTGGGTGCGCGCCTGGCTCGATGGACCGCCCGGGCGGCTCGCGGCGCGGGACTTGGGGATGCGCACGCCTCCGGTCGACGGACCGGTGCGACGGCGGGGGGCGGTGGGTGACACCCCGCCATTGTCCCCGGACGCGGCTCCCCACCGGTTCAGAAACGCCGAACGGGCGCGCCCCCGTGAGGAGGCGCGCCCGTCGGTTCGAGCCGTGAGACCGCTTACGCGTACTTGCGCGGGAAGGCGGCCTTGCCCGCGTAGCGGGCGGCGTCGTCCAGCTCCTCCTCGATGCGGAGCAGCTGGTTGTACTTGTTGATGCGCTCGCCGCGCGCCGGGGCACCGGTCTTGATCTGGCCGGCGTTGTACGCGACGGACAGGTCGGCGATCGTGACGTCCTCGGTCTCACCGGAGCGGTGCGACACCATGGCGGAGAAGCCGGCGCGCTGCGCCATCTGCACCGCGTCGGAGGTCTCGGACAGCGTGCCGATCTGGTTGAGCTTGACGAGCAGGGCGTTGGCCGCCTTCTCGTCGATGCCGCGCTGGAGGCGCACCGGGTTGGTGACGAAGAGGTCGTCACCCACGATCTGCACCTTGTCGCCGACCTTCGAGACGAGGCCGGACCACGAGCCCCACTCGTCCTCGGACAGCGGGTCCTCGATCGAGACCAGCGGGTAGTCCGCGACCAGCGACTCGTAGAACGCGATCATCTCGTCGGGGGTCTTGGTGCCACCCTCCCACTGGTACGCGCCGTCCTTGAAGAACTCGGTCGCGGCGACGTCGAGCGCGAGCGCGATGTCCTCGCCGGGCGTGAAGCCGGCCTTCTCGATCGCGACCAGGATCAGGTCCAGGGCGTCGCGGTTCGACGGCAGGTTGGGGGCGAAGCCACCCTCGTCGCCCAGGCCGGTGGCCAGGCCGCGCTCCTTGAGCACGGACTTAAGGGCGTGGTAGACCTCGGCACCCGAGCGCAGCGCCTCACGGAAGGTGGGGGCGCCCACGGGGGCGATCATGAACTCCTGGATGTCGACGTTGGAGTCGGCGTGCGACCCACCGTTGAGGATGTTCATCATCGGGACGGGCAGCACGTGGGCGTTCGGGCCACCCACGTAGCGGAACAGCGCGATGTCGGCCGAGTCGGCGGCGGCCTTCGCGACCGCAAGGGACACGCCCAGGATCGCGTTCGCGCCCAGCTTGCCCTTGTTGTCGGTGCCGTCGAGGTCGAGCATGATCTGGTCGATGATGCGCTGCTCGGTGGCGTCGAGACCAACGATCTCGGGGGCGATCTCGTCGATGACCGCGTCAACGGCCTGCTCGACGCCCTTGCCCAGGTAACGACCCTTGTCGCCGTCGCGGCGCTCGACTGCCTCGAACGCGCCGGTCGACGCGCCCGACGGGACGGCCGCACGTGCGAACGTGCCGTCCTCGAGCGCGACCTCGACCTCGACGGTGGGGTTGCCGCGAGAGTCGAGGATCTCGCGGGCTCCGACGGCCTCAATGCTGGCCATGATGCTCCTTCGCTTGAATGGATGGACCTCTAGGGAGTCTAACGATGCGCGCGGGCGTGCGCTGAGCGACGTTCGTCCTACTCGGATGAACCTTCGGTGACGCGATCCGGGCCGGACTCCGAGGCCCGCGCGGCGGCCTCGAGCCGGCGCGTCGCGGCCCTCAGCTCGGCCTCCGCGTCGCGGCCCTCGGCCTGCGCGCGGGCCACGAGCGCGAGCAGCGCGTCGCCCACGCCGTCGCCCTGGGGATGAGCGACCGCGAGACCTGCACGCTCGGCCCTGCCGAGCACCTTCTGCGCGCGCGCGAGCGCGCCGAGCGTCGCGGGGATGCCGTCCATGACGGACTCGCGACCCGACGTCTCGTTCTTGATCCTGTCCCACCGCCGCAGGTGCTCCGCGGGAGTCGCCGCCCCGGCATCGTCCTCGAAGACGTGCGGATGGCGCGTGACGAGCTTGTCGGCACACACCTGCGCGATCGCATCGAGGTCGAAGGGATCGTCGGGGTGCTCCTGCGCGACGCGTGCGTGGAACACCACCTGAAGCAGGACGTCGCCGAGCTCCTCGCGCAGGTGCTCGCGCGAGCCCGACTCGATCGCCTCGACCAGCTCATGCGCCTCTTCGAGCGCGTACGGGGCGAGCGACGCGTGGGTCTGCTCCGCATCCCACGCGCAGCCGCCGGGAGAGCGGAGGCGGTCCATCACCTCCACCAGGCGGTCGAGGCCGTCAGCCACGCGCCGCCCAGGGTGCCGTGGTGTCGGAGAAGCCCGACACGCCCAGGAAGGTGATGAAGGAGAAGTTGCCCAGTCCGGCCGACTCCGCGGTGCCCACCGCCGCGTTGATCGACTCGATCAGCGCGTCCGACGAGAACTCGCCCACGCGGGGCGAGAACTCGCCCTCGGCCGCGGCGCGGTTGGCGATCTCACGAATGCCCTCGAACGTGGGGTCGGAGTACGCGAGCACGTACAGCGCGAGCATTGCGCGCGAGGACTCGACCACCTCGTCGGACGGCTCCGGATCCGTCGCGCCCGCGTTCTCGAACCACGCGGTCGTAATCGTGAGGGCGTCGGCCTCGCGGATCGGGGCGCCCTGCGCCTCGGTGGCCGCGAGCAACGCGGGACCCATCGCGGCGAAGGTCGCGAGCGCGCGGCGATCGGGCACGGCGAGCCCGTCGCTGTCCTCGGCCCACTGTGCCGCGAGCGCGTCGAGCTCCGCGGTCGTGACGGTGGTCTCGTCGACCGTGAGCGCGACTCCTGGGGTGCCCTGCCCGGGGACGGCACAGCCGGCGAGCAGGAGGGACGATGCGGCGAAGGCCGCGGCGGCGAGGCGCGGGCGGAACGTCATGGCCCTCATCCTAATGTCGCCGCGCTGGGCAGCTGCGCGCGCGTCGCCTGGAGGACCGTGCGCACCCAGTCGAGCACGTCGAGCCCCTCGACCGGCTTTCCTCCCACGCGGGCCGTCATCGGCGCGGGGACCAGCGCCTGACGCACCGCAGGCTTCAGCAGGGTGCCAGGGAACAGCCGCGTGAGGCGCATCGCCGCGGAGTCGGGCAGCTCGAGCGGGCTGAACCGGATGTAGCGGCCCTGCGCGACCACATCGTGGATGCCCGCGGCGCGCAGCTCGAGGCGCAGCCGCGCGACCGCGAGCAGGTTGGACACGGGCTCGGGGAGCGTGCCGTAGCGGTCGTCGAGCTCCTCCTCGATGCCGGCGAGCGCCTCCTCGGAGTCCGCGTCGGCGATCTTCCGGTACGCCTCGAGGCGCAGCCGCTCGTGCTCGATGTACTCGGTGGGCAGGTGCGCGTCGATCGGCAGGTCCACCGTCATCGGCGCCCGCTCCTCCTCGCCCTCGCCGCGGAAGCCCGCCACCGCCTCCCCCACCATGCGGATGTAGAGGTCGAAGCCCACGCCCTCGATGTGCCCCGACTGCTCGGCGCCCAGCAGGTTGCCCGCGCCGCGGATCTCGAGGTCCTTCATCGCGACGGCCATGCCCGAGCCCAGGTCCGTGTTGGCGGCGATGGTCTGGAGGCGGTCGTGCGCGGTCTCGGTGAGTGTGCGCTCGGGCGGGTAGAGGAAGTATGCGTACGCGCGTTCGCGGCCGCGACCCACGCGACCGCGCAGCTGGTGCAGCTGCGACAACCCGAAGGCGTCCGCGCGCTCGACGATCAGGGTGTTGGCATTCGAGATGTCGAGTCCCGTCTCGACGATCGTCGTGCACACGAGGACGTCGTACTTCTTGTCGTAGTAGTCGACGATCACCTGCTCGAGCTGCTTCTCGCTCATCTGACCGTGAGCGACGGCGACGCGCGCCTCGGGGACCAGCTCGCCGATCTTGAGGGCGGCGCGCGCGATGGACTTCACGGAGTTGTGGATGTAGAAGACCTGACCGTCGCGCAGCAGTTCGCGGCGGATCGCGGCAATCACCTGCGCGTCCTCGTGGGGACCCACATACGTGAGGATCGGGTGGCGCTCCTCGGGAGGGGTCGCGAGGGTCGACATCTCGCGGATGCCCGTCACGGCCATCTCGAGCGTGCGCGGGATGGGCGTAGCCGACATCGCGAGCACGTCGACGTCCGTGCGCAGCGCCTTGAGCGTCTCCTTGTGCTCGACGCCGAAGCGCTGCTCCTCGTCGATGACGATCAACCCCAGGTCCTTGAAGCGCACGGATCCCGTGATGAGGCGGTGGGTGCCGATCACCAGGTCGATCGTGCCGTCCGCGAGGCCAGCGATGACCTCCTTGGCCTCCTTGTCGGACTGGAAGCGCGACAGCGCGGCGATCTTCACGGGGAACTGGGCGAAGCGCTCGGTGAAGGTGTCGACGTGCTGCTTGACGAGCAGCGTGGTGGGACACAGCACCGCGACCTGCGTGCCGTCCTGGATGGCCTTGAACGCCGCCCTCACTGCGACCTCGGTCTTGCCGAATCCCACGTCGCCACACACGAGACGGTCCATGGGGACGGCCTTCTCCATGTCCTCCTTGACCTCGTCGATGGTCGACAACTGGTCAGGGGTCTCGACGAACGGGAAGGACTCCTCGAGCTCGCGCTGCCACGGCGTGTCCGGGCCGAACTCGCGGCCCTTGGTCGCCATGCGCGCGCTGTAGAGGCGGATCAGCTCGGCGGCGATCTCCTTGATCGCCTTGCGCGCCCTGCCCTTGGTCTTGGCCCAGTCGGCGCCGCCCATCTTGTTGACCGAGGGCGCCTCCCCGCCCACGTACTTGGTGACCAGGTCCAGCTGGTCCGTGGGGACCGACAGGCGGTCACCGGGGCCGCCGCGCTTGGACGGCGCGTACTCGATCACCAGGTACTCGCGCTCAACGCCGCGCACCGTGCGCTTGGTGAGCTCGACGAACCGGCCGACGCCGTGGCCCTCGTGCACCACGAAGTCGCCCGGCCGCAGCTGCAGCGGGTCCACGACCGCACGGCGCCGCGACGCGGTCTTCACCTTGGGCCCTGCGGCCGTCGCGGCGCGGCCGGTGAGGTCGCTCTCGTGGAGCACCATCAGCCGCGACTCGGCCACCTGGAAGCCGCCGCCGTCGACGTTGGCGAGCACCGCGACCACGCCGTCCCCCGCATCGTCCCCGTGCGCGGCGAGGCGCGCCGGAAGGTCGTGTTCGGCGCACTGTTCGACCGTGCGCTGCGCGCTGCCAGGGCTCGCCGCGACGATCACGACGCGCCACCCGTCCGCAAGTCGCGCGCGCACCGCATCGAGCGCCGCGGCGAGGCGGCCGCGGTGGTCCTCGACCTCGGCGATGCCCGACTCGACCGCTCCGGCCGCGCCGAAAGGGCCCACGGAGGTCCACCCGAGGCCGCGGTCCTCGGCGCCGTCGCGCAGCTCCTCGAGGGAGAGGAACGCGGCGTCAGCCTCGATGGGGGCGTCGGCGCCCGCGGTCGCACTCACCCATGCCGCCGCCAGGAACTCCTGCGCGGTGCGCTGCAGGTCCTCGGCGCGGCGCGCGAGTCGCTCGGGCTCGATCGCGACCACGCGCGTGTCGCGCGGCAGGACGTCGGTGAGCGCCTGCAGGCGCGTGAGCAGCGCGGGGATGAGCGACTCCATGCCCTCGACCGCGTGGCCGTCCGCGATGCGCGCGAGCAGGTCCGCGGCGGCGGGGATGCGGTCCACGAGCGTCGCGGCGCGCGCCCGCACGTCCTCGGTCAGCAGCAGCTCGCGGCACGGCGGCGCCCACAGCCGGTCGACGTCGGCCAGCGAGCGCTGGTCCGCGACGGAGAACGAGCGCAGCGACTCGACCTCGTCGCCGAAGAACTCGACGCGCACCGGATGGGGGTCGGTGGGAGGGAAGACGTCGACGATTCCGCCGCGCACGGCGAACTCCCCGCGCCGCTCGACCATGTCGACGCGCGTGTAGGCGGCATCCGCGAGCGCCGCGGTGAGCTCCGTCAGGTCGCGCACGTCCCCCACGCGCAGCAGCACCGGCTCGAGGTCCGCGATGCCCGGCACGAGCGGCTGGATCGCAGCGCGCAGCGGCGCCACGACGATGCGCGGGGTCGGCAGGCCGCTCTCGGCCTCGGCACGCTCGGGGTGGACCAGTCGACGCAGCGTCGCGAGGCGCCGCGCGACGGTGTCCGAGCGCGGGCTGAGCCGCTCGTGCGGAAGCGTCTCCCACGAGGGGAACAGCGCGACGGTGCGCGGGTCGACGTAGGCGGACAGCGCCGCGGCGAGCTTCTCCGCGTCGCCGCCGGTCGCGGTGATCGCGAGCAGCGGACCCTCGCCGTCCGCGGCCGCGCGCGCGAGCAGCGGCGCGGCGGCCACCGTGGGGGCCTGCACATGGGCGACCTCGCCCAGGCGCGCATCGGCCCAGTCTCCGAGCAGCGGGGCGAGGGGCGCGGCGGGCACGGTTGTGGTCACAGGGGTCCTCCAGGGCATGCCGAACGACCGGAAACGTCCGGCACCGCCATCCTACGAGCCCCCGCGGTCAGGCCAGGGCGCCCTCCTGCGCCGCGCGCGCGAGGACATCGAGCGTCGCGCGTGCCGATCGTGCCGCGGCGTCGTCGAGGTGCTCGTCGAACTCGACCCCGCCGTCGCCCTGACACATGTCGGAGACGCAGCGCACGGACAGGAAGGGGATGCCTGCACTGGCGGCCACCTGCGACACCGCGGCGGACTCCATGTCGGTCGCGATGACCTTCGGGAAGCGCTCGCGAATGAGATCGACGGACTCGGCGACCGCGAAGGCGTTGGCGGAGGCCAGATAGCCCTTCTTCGCCCCCGCGGCAACCGCCAGCTCGACCAGCCGCTCGTCGGACTCATGGAACTCGGCATGGCCGGGCACCTGGCCGTATTCGTAGCCGACGGACGTCGAGTCGGCCGACCAGTCCAGCGAGCAGCACGGTGCGACGATGTCACCCACCTGGACGTGCCCAGGGATGCCTCCGCACGTGCCGGCGGACACGATCACGGAGGGCGCGATCCCGCCGATCACGCCGTGGGCGACCAGGGCCGTCGCGCGTGCCGCGGCGACCATGCCGATGCGGGTGACCACCAGCAGGTAGGTGAGCTCGCCCGACGTGACGATCCACGCATCGTCGGGCGAGTTCAGTCCCTCGTGGTGATCGGCGAGATCGAGAAAGGCCTGCGCCTCCTCGGGCATCGCGACCAGGACGGCCGGCATGATGGGCGCGCTCACCGCATGACGTCCAGCAGCTCGGACTCGTGGGCGGCGAACGCCGTGATCGCCTCGCGCATCGCCGCGAGCGAGTGGTGCGCGCCCCAGCCACACTGGACCTCGTTGGCGGCGGGAACCGCATCGAGCGTGAGCATCTCGGCGATCGTCGCCAACACGAGGTCCCTGATGGCTTCGGGCGTGTGATCACCGCTCATGATCAGGTAGAAGCCCGTCTGGCAGCCCATGGGGCCGAAGTCGATGACGTCCGCGCTGTGGCGACGCACGCACTCCGCAAACGCGTGCTCGATCGAATGGACCGCGGGCATATCCAGGTGCGCGACGTTGGGTTGGGTAAAGCGAACATCGAACTTGGTCAGCACGTCGCCGTGAGGCAACTCCTTGCGGTCGGCCAGCCGAATGAACGGCGCGGCCACCGCGGTGTGATCGAGGTTGAACGACTCGACGTTCATCCTTGGCATGTCTGTCACGGGAAGGCTCCTTGCACGGGGGGCGGCGGTCCGACGCTTCGCCTGCATGACATTCATCGTCGGCGCCGCCGGACATTCGAGGGTAATGCGGGTGGGGGTGTGGACGCGAGCGGTCCCCCGCGGCGCTCCTAGACTTTGGCCATGACCGATCCGCACGCCACCGCCGAGCGGATCCTCCGCCGCTTCGCCCGCGAGACCAACCTGCTGATCGCCGGCCGGCCGGTCCGCGTGAGCGCCGAGTCCGAGGACACCACCGTTGCCCTCGCCGTCGCGAGGATGGCCCGCGCGCTCGGCGCCGTGCTCGTGGAGGACGATGCCGAGGGTCCCGACGTGCTCGACATCGAGGTGCGCGGGGACGATGCCTCGCTCGCCCTGGGCGGGCGGCCGCTGGCCTCGCGAGGAGATGCCGCCGGCAGGCTCGACTTCGCGCGCGCCCACATGCCCGTCTCGACGGCGCTGGCCGCCGAGCTCGCGAGCGCGGGCACCGTGGCCGGGCTCAGGATCGGGGTGTCGATGACCCTCGAGCCCAAGACCGCGAACCTCGCGCTGCTGCTGCGCGACGCAGGGGCCGACGTGTCCGTGTACGCCCACCCCGACGAGACCGACCCCGAGGTGGCAGATGCCCTGCGCAAGCGCGGCGTGACCGTCGATGCGGACGCGACGCTCGCGGGCGACGCGGAGCGCGAGGCCGCCCTCGCCTGGCTGCACCGCGGCTACGACGTCGTGGTCGACGACGGCAGCCACCTGGTGCGGCTCGCGCACGAGTCAGCGCCCGAGCTCGTCGCGGCATGGATCGGGGTGACCGAGGAGACGACCTCGGGACTCGCACCGCTGCGGACCATGAGCCGCGTCGGGGTGCTCGCGACCCCCGTGATCGCGGTCAACGACGCCGCGACCAAGACCGGCTTCGACAACCGCTACGGCACGGGTCAGAGCTGCGTGTTCGCGATCGCCGACCTCATCGAGCACGTAGACGCGACCGTGCGCGACGTCCCCGTCCTCGTGATCGGCTACGGGCCGGTGGGCGAGGGCGTCGCGGCGCACCTCGACGCGCTCGGCGCGCACGTGAGCGTCGCCGAGGCCGATCCCCTGCGCGCGCTGCTGGCCGCGCACGACGGCTTCGCGGTGGGACGGGCCGCGGACCTTGTGCAGGGGGCGCTCGTGATCTCGTGCACGGGCGTCGCGCACACCATCACGCGGGACCTGCTCGAGGCGGCGGCGATCGTCGCGGTCGCGGGCGGCGTGCCCGACGAGGTCGACCTCGATGGCGCGGACCTCGAGCCCGTGACGCTGGGGCCGACGCGGATCCCTCACCTCGACCTCGACCTCGCGACCGACACCCTGGTGCTCGACCGCGGGGGTTGCATCAACGTCACCGCGGCCGAGGGCAACCCGATCGAGATCATGGATCTGTCCTTCGCGACGCAGTTCGCGGCGATTCGCCACCTGGTCGAGTTCCGGCCCGGCGTGGGTGTCCACGCGCTGCCCGAGCCCGCGGTGTCCCACGTGGCCGCGGTTGCGGCCCGCGAGCGCGGCATCGTCCTCTCGCCCGCCCGCCGCACCGCCGCCGACTCCGACTGGCGCTCGCGCCGCTACCGGAGCGCCCGATGAGCGACGTCACGCTGTACTCCGCCGCGCTCGTGGTGCCCGTCACCGCGCCTCCCATCCTCGACGGCGCGATCGCGGTGCGCGACGGCCGCATCCTGCACGTGGGCGAGCGCCACTGGGTCGCGGGCTCCCTCGCCGAGCGTGGCCTCGACGCTCGCCACGTGCACTGGCCCGGCGTCCTCATCCCCGGGCTCGTCAATGCGCACACGCACCTGCAGTACACGGGCATGGCCGAGGTCGGACGCGGCTCCTACCAGGGATTCGACGACTGGGCGCGCGCCTTTAACCCGGTCTACGCGCACCCGCACGACTGGGCCGCCGACGCCGCGACCGGTGCACGGCTGGCCCTTGAGGCCGGCACCACCGCGGTCGCGGACGTCGTGACGGACCTCGAGGCGATGCGCGCGCTGCACGACGCCGGCCTGCACGGCATCACCTACTGGGAGGTCATCGACTGGACCAACGAGGAGTGGGTCGCCCGCGGCAGGGACCAGGTCGAGGCCGCGCTCGCGGCACTGCCCTCGCCTCCCGGCACCGGGCTGTCCCCGCATGCGCCCTACTCGCTCGAGATCGCGCCGCTGCTCGAGATCCCCGACATCGTCCGCGAGCGCGGCAGCCGCCTCCACATTCACCTGGGCGAGTCGGCCATCGAGCGCGAGTTCCAGCATGCCGCGTCCGACGCCGACGCGGTCGCCGAGCCCTGGCACGCCCGCGGCCTCACGAGCCTCGCCGACCTGCGCCAGGCGGGCTACGGCACGTCCGCGACGGACTACGTGGATCACCTCGGGGTCCTCGGCCCGGACTGCCACATCGCTCACGGCGTCTACATGACCGAGTCCGACCGCGCGATCCTGCGCGCGCGCGGAACGTCGGTCGCGCTGTGCCCGCGCTCGAACGCGGTCATCGGCCTCGACGAGCCTCCCGTCGCGGCCTACCTCACCGAGGGCAGCCCGATCGCGGTGGGCACGGATTCACTGTCGAGCTCCCCGAGCCTCGACCTCTTGGCCGACGTCGCGGAGCTCCACCGGATCGCCCGCGCCCAGGGATACCGCGGCGCGGACCTGCCCGAGCGGCTCATCGCGGCCGCGACGCTGGGCGGCGCCCGCGCGATGGGTCTTCACGTGGGACCCGATCGCACGGGGTATTTGGCGGTAGGAGCGCGCGCGGACCTCACCTTCCTCGACGTGCCGGTCGCGAATGCGGCCGATGCGCTGGCGGAGGTGGCCGCGGCGGGCGAGGGCCGCGCGGCGGCCACCGTGATCTCCGGTCGGGTGCGAGCCGCGCGCCCGGCCTTCACCGAGCAGACGGGAGCGTCCCCCGCATGACCGCCATCCCCACCACCGCGCGCGTCCTGGGCCTCGAGGCCCACCCCGAGGGCGGCTGGTTTCGCCGCACCTACACCGCCTCTCACCACGTGGTCACCCCCGGTGGCGCGCGGCCCGCGGCGACCTGCATCCACTACCTGCTGACTCCCGGCGAGGTGAGCGCGTGGCACGTCGTGAGCTCGGACGAGTTGTGGCTCTGGCACGGACCGGGCGCGCTCGAGGTGAGCCTGGGCGGCGACGGCGAGCACCCCTCCGACTCTCCCGTGTCCGTGACGCTCGGCCCCGACCTCGCGTCGGGCCACGTGGCGCAGTGCCTGGTGCCCGCGGGAACGTGGCAGTCGGCGCGCCTCACGGACGACGCCGAGGCGCTCGTGAGTTGCATGGTGTCCCCCGGCTTCGACTTCGCGGATTGGCGCCTCGCGTCGCGGCTAGAATGATCCCGCGCGGCCACGGGCGCCGCGCCTCCCACCCCCTTTTCCTTCCAAGGAGCAACCATGAATACCCGTGTGCGTGCCACCCTCTTCGCGACCGCCTCTCTGTCCGCGGTGATGATGGCCGGCTGCTCCTCATCGGCCGAGGAGACGCCGTCGCCGTCCGCCTCCGCTCCCGCCGCCGAGGCCGCCCTCGAGACCCTCACCGAGGGCAAGCTCACGATCGCCACCGGCGAGCCCGCGTACGAGCCCTGGGTGATCGGCGACGCCCCCGAGTCCGGTGAGGGCTTCGAGGCCGCCGTGGCCTACGCCGTCGCGGAGGAGCTGGGCTTCGCGGCCGAGGACGTCGTGTGGGTCCGCTCGGCCTTCGACGCCGCGATCGCGCCCGGCGCCAAGGACTGGGACCTCAACATCCAGCAGTTCTCGGTCACCGAGGAGCGCGCGCAGGCCGTCGACTTCTCGAGCCCCTACTACGTCACGTCGCAGGCGCTCGTCGCGGTCGACGGCAGCCCCGCGGCGGAAGCCTCCTCGATCGCCGACCTCACGGGTTCGACCGTCGGCGTCGCCGTGGGCACCACCTCCTACACCGTGGCCGCCGAGGCGCTCGGCGAGGACAACCTCTCCGTCTACAACTCGGTTGCGGATGTCGTGGGTGCGCTCAACGCGGGCCAGATCGACGCCTTCGTGACGGACCTGCCCGGCGCGTTCTATTCGGCCTACGTCGAGGTCGAGAACGGCACGATCGTGGGCCAGTTCGAGGGCACCGAGGGCGGCGACGAGTTCGCGTTCGTGCTTCCCAAGGGCTCCGCGCTGACCACCGCCGTCACCGCGGCCGTCGACGCCCTGCGCGAGGACGGCACGCTCGCGGCGCTCGAGACCGAGTGGCTGTCCGAGGCCGCCGGCGTCCCCGTCCTGCAGTAGTCGCACGATGACGGACCGGACGGCAGCGTGGCAGCCGAGCGCGCTCGAACTCGATCGCAGGCTTCACCGCAGGCGCGCCTCGCGCCGTTCGGTCCTCATCGCGCTGGTCTCGACGGTCGCCTTCGCGGCGATCGCGGGCTGGCTCGTGGTGACCTCTCCCAATTGGGAGGCGGTGCGCCAGACGTTCTTCAACGTCGAGATTGCGGCGGAGTCCTTCCCCCGCATCCTTGAGGGCCTGTGGCTCAACATCCGGGTGCTGTTTTTCGCGACCATCGTCGTCGCGATCGTGGGCACGCTCTTGGCCGTGATGAGGTCGCTGCGCGGGCCGGTGTTCTTCCCCGTGCGCGCTCTCGCGACCGGCTACACGGATCTCTTCCGCGGCCTGCCCGTGCTGATCGTGCTGTACCTCGTGGGCTTCGGCATTCCGGGGCTCAACCCCGAGGTGCGCATCCCGGTCGCCGTGCTCGGCACGATAGCGATTTCGCTGTGCTACTCGGCGTACGTCGCCGAGGTGCTGCGCGCGGGCATGGAAGCCGTCCACCCGTCGCAGCGCGTCGCGGCGCGGTCGCTGGGCCTGTCCCATGCCAAGACCCTGCGCCTCGTGGTCATCCCGCAGGCGCTGCGCAAGGTGGTGCCCGCGCTCATGAACGACTTCGTGTCGATGCAGAAGGACGTGGGCCTGATCTCCGTGCTCGGCGCGGTCGACGCGATTCGCCAGGCGCAGATCGTGCAGGCGACGACTTACAATTTCACGCCCTACGTGGTCGCCGGGCTCCTGTTCGTCGCGCTCAGCTTCCCGATGATCCGTCTCACCGACCACGTCTCCGCGCGCATGGCCACGCGAGAGCAGACGGGAGGCACCGTATGACCGCCGCCCACCCCTCCGCCGCCCACGCGACAGTCCTCGAGCTGCAGGGCGTTCACAAGCTCTTCGGCGACAACCACGTGCTGCGTGGGGTCGACCTCGAGATCGCGAGCCACGAGGTGGTCGTGGTGATCGGCGCCTCGGGCTCGGGCAAGTCCACGCTCATGCGCACGATCAACCTCATCGAGAGGTTCGACGACGGCCGCATCCTCCTCAGCGGGGACGACATCACCGACCCCGCGGTCGACGTCGACAAGGTGCGAGCGCGCATCGGCGTGGTCTTCCAGCACTTCAACCTGTTCCCGCACATGCGCGTGATCGACAACGTCACGCTCGCGGCCCGCAAGGTCCACGGGATCGCTCCCGATGTCGCACGCGACCGCGCGATCGGGCTGCTCGAGACCTTCGGCCTCGGCGACAAGGTCCGCGACTACCCCGACCGGCTGTCCGGCGGTCAGCAGCAGCGCGTGGCGATCGTGCGCGCGATCATGACCGATCCCGAACTCCTGCTGCTCGACGAGATCACCTCGGCCCTCGACCCCATGCTCGTGGGCGAGGTGCTCGACCTCGTGCGCGACCTCAAGAACCAGGGCTCGACGATTCTCATGGCGACGCACGAGATGTCCTTCGCACGCTCCGTCGCCGACCGCATCGTCTTCATGCACGGCGGACGCCCCCTCGAGACCGGCACCCCCGAGCAGATCTTCGACGCGCCCCGCGAGCCCGAGACCCGCGAGTTCCTCGCGCGCATCACGCACCGTTAGGTCGCGGCACGCGTCCGTCTCGGTTGGCCGCGTCGCCCTATGTGCGCCTCACGCCCAGCGTGTCGAGGCGCGGCGACGTCACCCGGTCGAGCCTGACGCGCGCCTGGTAGCCCTGACGTGGGGTGCGCCGCGGGTCCACAGCGGCCGGAGGCACGAACTCGGGGCTCCCCCGCCTCCAGCGGATCGCCCACCCCTCGCGATGGATCCAGTGGTGACACCCGACGCACAGCATGATCCCGTCGCGCACGTTCGTCAGCCCGCCGTACTGCCACTCGTGGAGGTGGTGCACGTCGCAGAAGCGCGGCGGCGCTCCGCAGAACGCGCAGCCCCTGTCCCGCTCGGCGATCGCGCGGCGCTGCGCGGCGGTGAACAGACGCTTGGCGCGGCCGTGGTCGAGGATCTCGGAGCCCATCCCGAGCACGGTCGGCACCACCTCCGCGTCGACCGCGTGCCTGCGCAGCACGCCCACGGGGATCGGCATCGTGATGCCGTCCACCGTGCCGTAGCCGTCGCCCGCCCGCAGGTCCGCAAGCGACACGCGAATCGACACCGTGGTCCTCACGGCATCGTGGGGCTGGCGGCAACCCGTCGCGTGCCGCCCCAGCCAGCCGAGCGCGTCGGCGCGCAGTTGCGCGGTGGTGGGGCGATCTCCAGCATCCTGCCCGCCCACACCGTCATCTCGACGCGCCCGCAGCGCGTGCGCGACGTAACCGTCCACCGCCGCCATCAGCGGGGCGGCCGTCAGCGGATCGAGCATCGCGGACACGAAGACCATGCCGTTGGCCTCCTCGCGAAACGACGCGAGGCGCGACGCGTGCAGCTCCTCGTAGTTCTCCTCGGCCACGCGAGCCGGCGTGAGCCCGGCCTCGAGCTGCGCCACCAGCGCGCGCACCGAGCGCAGCGGTAGCGCCACCGCCCTGTCGACAGCGACCCGCTCGACGCGCGCGAGCGGCTGGCGCCCGAGCGGCGTCGCGCGCACCGCGGCATCCACGGGCACCCCGTCGCCGTCGCACGCGTCCGGATGGCGCATCAGCACCCCGCGCAGGAGCACGAACGCATCGGGGCTGAGGTGGCGCTCGCGCGCCGCCCACGCCAGGTGAGGCAGCACGGCGGCCCCGCCGGGGGCATCGTCCACCCGCCCCTCGAGCGCCGTGCCCAGGACGCGCAGCCGCTCGGCCTCCGCGACCGTCCCGCCCGTGAGGCTCGCGACGAGCTGATCCGAGCCGCGAAAGCCGCGCCGACGCGCCAGCCCGCTCGCGCCCTGACCGGAACGCGCGCCGACCTCCGCCGTGACCCGCGCGAGCATGAGGTCGACCTCGCGACGGCGGTCGACCAGATCACGCGCGAGCGCGGTGAGGTCCCAGTCCGTGAGGTCGCCCGCCGCGTCGACGCGCGCGCGCAGTGCCTCGCGGACGTCGAGCGCACCGCGTGCGTCGCGCACCTCCGGCACCGCCATCGTGGTCATGGAACAAGTCCATCACCACCCACCGACAGCGAACCGGACAATCCGGACAGTCGTCCCCACGCGGGCTACTCGCCCTCGGCCTCCTGCTCGACCACGGCGGGAAGCGACGCCGTCACGACCGACCCGTCTGCGCGCATCGTCCCGTGGAACGCCGCCGCATCCGGGGCGCCCCTCAGGCGCGGCCCCTGATCCGGAAGGTCGACGACCACGTCCTCGCCGCGCAGGATGCTCACGCGCTCGCCGCGCACCATGACGGTGAGGCCCTGGCCCTCCTCCACGGTGAACGCGATCTCGTGCTGACGCAGCGTCACGAGGAGCCGCGTGCCGCGCTGGGTGAGCCGGAAGCGCATCTCGGGCCAGCTCGCCGGGAGGCGCGGGTCGAACGACAACACGCCGCCGTAGTCGCGCATCCCGCCGAAGCCGTGGACGAGGGCGGACCACACTCCTCCCGCCGACGCGACGTGCACGCCGTCGGCGGTATTCGAGTGAAGGTCAGCGATGTCGACGAACAGCCCGTCCCAGAAGTAGCGCAGCGCGAGCTCGTGATAGCCCACCTCGGACGCCATGATCGACTGCACCACACCCGACAGCGTCGAGTCGCCGGTGGTGATGGGGTCGTAGTAGTCGAAGTCCGCCTTCTTCTCCTCGGCGGTGAACTGGTCGCCCTGGAGGAACAGCGCGAGCACCACGTCCGCCTGCTTGAGCACCTGGAAGCGGTAGATCACCAGCGGATGGAAGTGCAGCAGCAGCGGCCGCTTCTCGGGAGGCGTGTTCTCGAGGTCCCACAGTTCGCGCTCGTGGAAGAGCGCGTCCTGCGGGTGGATGCCCAGGTCCTCGTCCCACAGGATCGCCATGGCCTCGGCGGCGGACTCCCACTCGACCACCTCGGCATCGTCGAGGCCAAGCCGCGCGACCATCTTGCGGTACTGGTCGGGCCACAGCGAGGCCAGCTTGCGGACCGATGCCGCGGCGGAGCGGAGATTGGAGCGCGCCATGACGTTCGTGTAGAGGTTGTCGTTGACGACCGTCGTGTACTCGTCCGGGCCCGTGACGCCGTGAATGCGGAAGCTTGAGCCGTCGCCCTTGAGGTTGCGCCAGAAGCCCAGGTCGGCCCACATGCGCGCGGTCTGCACCAGGATGTCGATGCCCTCACGCGCGAGGAACTCGTCGTCCCCCGTGGCCTTGACGTACTTGTCGATCGCGAAGGAGATGTCGGCGTCGATGTGGTACTGCGCGGTGCCCGCCGCGTAATACGCCGAGGCCTCCTCGCCGTTGATGGTCCGCCACGGGAAGAGCGCGCCGTGCTGCGCGAGCTCGCCCGCGCGATCGACGGCCTTGGGCAACATCGTGTACCGATACCGCAGCGCGTTTCTGGCGATCCCCGGCGACGTGTAGACGAAGAAGGGCACCACGTAGATCTCGGTGTCCCAGAAGTAGTGGCCGCTGTAGCCGGAGCCGGTGACTCCCTTGGCAGGCACGCCCTGACCGTCGCCGCGGGCGGCAGCCTGCGCGAGTTGGAAGAGGTTCCAGCGGATCGCCTGCTGCACGCGGTCGTCGCCGTCGACCTCGACGTCGGACCGGGACCAGAAGTCCGCGAGCCAGTCCTCCTGGTCCTTAAACTGCTTGGCCACGCCCTCCGAGCGCACGCGCGAGAGCGTGCGGTGACAGCGGTCCCCCAACTCGCGCGCGGGCACCACGCGGGACGAGTGGTACGACACCACCTTGGTGAGCGTGAACGTGCGCCCGGGCGCCGCACGGAAGCGGAAGACGGCCTTCGCGTAGTCGGGCTGGACCTCGGTGTCGCGCTCCACCTCGCCGTCGAACTCGACCTCGTGCTCCATCGCGACCGCGAGCGTCATGCCGGAGTTGGCGCACTCGTAGCCGAGCATGAGGTGGTCCCCGTGCGCACGGTGGATGCGCGGCTCGAGCACGCGCTCGCTGAGCGACTCGGACTTGCGCGGGTCGAATGCCGCGGACGCGCCGGGGCTCGAGCGGTACTCGTCGGCCCCCGCCTGGCGGTTGAGGAGCTGCGAGGAGATCGCGACGGGCGCCTCCTTGTCGAGCAGCGTCACCTCGAACTGCATGATCGCGAGGTGACGCTGGACGAACGACACCATGCGCCGCGAGCGCACCCGCACGCGGTTGCCCGCGGGGGTGCGCCACAGCAGGTCGCGCGTGAGCACCCCCGTGCGCATGTCGAGCGTGCGCGAATACTCGGGCAGGTCCGCGACCGAGAGCAGGAGGGGCTCGTCGTCGACGTAGAGGCGGATGGTCTTGGGGTCCGGCACGTTGACGATGGTCTGGCCGGTGCGCGCGAAGCCGTAGGCCTCCTCCGCGTGGCGGATGCGCCACGTCTCGTGAAAGCCGTTGATGAACGTGCCGTGCGCGTGGGCGTCGTGGCCCTCCTCGACGTTGCCGCGCAGCCCGAGGTAGCCGTTGCCGACCGCGAACAGGGTCTCGGTCGTGCCCATGTCGGACGCGTCGAACTCCGTCTCGACCAGACGCCACGGGTCGGCGGGAAAGCGCAGGCGGTCGACGTAGTCGGGAGCGCTCGTGTCGCCGAGCGCGCGGTGCGCGGCCTTCACCGCGCCACCAGCTCGGCAAGGTCGGTGACGATCACGTCGGCGCCGCCCTCGAGCAGCTCCTCGGCCCCCGCGCCGCGATCGACGCCCACCACGAGGCCGAAGCCGCCGGCCTTGCCGGCCGCCACGCCCGACATCGCGTCCTCGACCACGACCGCGGCCTCGCGCGGCACGCCCAGCAGCTCGGCGGCATACAGGTAGGTGTCGGGAGCGGGCTTGCCCGCAATGCCGTGGTCCGCCGCGAGCTGACCGTCGACGACCACCTCGAAGCGGTGCGCGAGTCCCGCCGCGGCGAGCACGGCCGGCGCGTTGCGCGAGCTCGAGACCACCGCCATGGGGCAGCCGATCTCCTCGAGGTGATCGATGAGCGCGACCGAGCCGGGGTACGGCGTCACACCCTCGTCCCGCAGGATCGCGGAGAAGGCCTCGTTCTTGGTGTTGCCCACGCCGCAGATTGTCTCGGTGCCGGGGGCATCGTCCGGGCTTCCTTCCGGAAGCGTCACGCCGCGCGAGGCGAGGCATGCGCGCACACCGTCGTAGCGAGGCTTGCCGTCCACATGGGCGAAGTAGTCCGCGTCCGTGTAGGCAGGCGTGATGCCATGCGCGTCGAAGTAGTCGGTGAACATGCGCCACCAGGCGGCCATGTGCACGTCGGCCGTCGGCGTCAGCACACCATCCAGGTCGAACAGCGCGGCCCCAAAGCTCGCGTCGGGCGCGAGCGGGATGCGCCAGGGGCTGGTCTCGGTCGTCACGGGGTCTCCCTCCAGCTCGAGAGGCGGCCGGGGGGACCGCACTCAGTCGAACGCGCGTGCCCCAGGGTCATCCGGCGGCACGCGCGGCTCGTCTCATCGATACTAGCGACGCCCTCCCCCGTGCTGTCGAGCCGGTGCCGTCCGTCCGATCAACCCTTGGTGTGGAACCTCATCTGTGCGGCCTCGACGCCGGAGGCGAGAATCTCCTCGACGGCGTCCGCGGCATCGTCCACGAGGAACGGCAGCTCCTTGCGCTCGGCGGCGGAGAACGGCTTGAGCACGAACGTCGCGGCGTCCATGCGCCCCGGCGGGCGGCCGATGCCGACGCGCACCCGCACGTAGTCGGGGGTGCCGAGCGCCTTGGTGACGTCGCGCAGCCCGTTGTGGCCGGCAGAGCCTCCACCGCGCTTGATCTTGACGGTCCCGAACGGGATGTCGAGCTCGTCGTGGACCACGATGACCTCGGTCGGGGCGACCGAGTGATACTTCGCGAGCGAGGACGTGGGGCCGCCCGAGAGGTTCATGAACGACATCGGCACGCCGATCACGACGCCGCGGCCCGCCAGCCTCACGGTCGCGGATCGCGTGTGCGTCTTCTTGTTGACGGCGAGCCCTCCCCCGCCGCGGCGCGCGAGCTCGTCCGCCACCATCGCGCCAACATTGTGCCGCGTGTGCTCGTACTCGGGACCGGGATTGCCCAGGCCCACCACGAGGTCCGTCACGTCGATGTCCTCTCCCACAGACGACGACGCCCGGCGCGCCCACAGGTGGGCGAGCCGGGCGAACATCGAGATGCGCTTACTCCGCGGCGGACTCGGCGCCCGCCTCGTCGTCGTCGCTGGCCGCGCCGCGCGGGGCCAGCACGGTCACGACGACCGCGTCGGGGTCCGTCACGAGCGTCGCACCCTTGGGCAGCGGAACGTCGGACGCGTGGACCTTGGTGCCCTCGGTGAGGCCCTCGATCGACAGGTCGATGCCCTCGGGAAGGTCGGTCGCATCGGCCTCAAGCTGCAGCGAGGAGTACTCGGTGACGTGAATGGTGCCGGGGAAGGACTCGCCCACGATGTGCAGCGGCACGTCGACGGTGATCTTCTCGCCCTTGTTCACGAGCTGCAGGTCGACGTGCTCGATGAGACGGCGGACCGGGTCGCGCTGAACGTCCTTGACGATCGCGACGAGCGAGTCATCCTCGAGCTTGATGGTGAGCAGCGCGTTCGAGTGCTTGAGCGCGAGCATCGTGTCGTGCGCGGGGAGCACGATGTGGACCGGCTCGGTGCCGTGGCCGTAGATGACGGCGGGCGTCTGGTGAGCGGCGCGAGCACGGCGGGCCGCGCCCTTGCCGAACTCGGTGCGCTTCTCGGCGGTGAGCGTGAGCTTGTCGGACATGAGGTCTCCTCTTGCGTCAGATGGGGCCAAGGCAAGGCAGGGCTGCACGCATCTGCCGCGTCGATCACGCCGGGTACGCGTCCCAGCCTCGCCGAGGAACTGCGCTACTTTACCCGACGCGCGGCACCCCGCGCCACTCGCGGGCAGGAGCGGAGACGAAGCCGGGGCCGGGTGGGCGGAATGCGCTCGGCGGGAACGCCGTTGGAGGGAGCATGGCCACCTCATCGGCGAGTAGCGCCCGCGCCGGAACCTCGGGCGACATCTGGGAAAAGCTGGCACGGGCGGGATACGCCGTCTCCGGGGTCCTTCACCTGGTCATCGGCTTCGTGATCATCCGCATCGGACTCGGTTCGGGGGGCGAGGCGGACTCCGACTCCGCGCTCCAGAGCCTGCGCGATGCGCCGGCGGGTGCCGCGATCCTGTGGGCCTCCGCCGCGGCGTTCGTCGCGCTCGCGCTGTGGCAACTCGCCGACGCGCTGCGCGGCCGCGGCGACGGCATGGACCGTGCCAAGGCGGCGGGCAAGGCCGTCCTGTACGGGGCCCTCGCGCTGTCGGCCGCGTCGATCGCGAGGGGCTCGGGCGGCGGCTCGAGCGGCGACCAAGAGGCGCAGGGCCTCGCCGCGACGCTGATGGGTGCGCCCGCCGGGCGGATCCTCGTGGCCGCCGTGGGGGTCGGCCTGCTCGCGGGCGCCGTCTATCACGTGCACAAGGGTGCGACCAAGAGATTCCTGCGGGACCTCCGCGCGCTGCCCGGTCGCGAGCTCGGCACGGGAGTACGTGCGCTCGGCACGGTCGGCTACATCGCCAAGGGCATCGCGCTCGGGGTCGTCGGCGTGCTGTTCGCGCTGGCCGCCCTGACCGCCGATCCCGACAAGGCGCAGGGCATCGACGGCGCCGTCGAGCAGTTGCTCGACCTGCCGGGCGGCGCCGTCATCGTCGTGCTCGTCGGAGCCGGCTTCGCCGCGTACGGCCTGTACTCGTTCGCCCGCGCGCGCTACGCGCGGATGTGACGGCGATGCACCCCGGACCCGGCGCCGTCGCGCCCACCGCGGCGCAGGCGGGCCGTGCTCTTCTCACGCGCGTCCTCGTCCCCACGGCGGTCCTCTGGATCGTCGTGGTGGGAGCGGGATTCGCTCTCGCCGCGCTCGACGTCTCCGAGCGCGACATCAGCCAGTGGTTCGTCGACAACCGCACTCCCACGCTCGACTCCGTCACCGCCGTGGTCTCGGGTCTCGCGGACACGCAGGTCATGATCGCGACGTGCCTCGTGGTCGCGGGACTCGTGTGGTGGCGGACGGGCCAATGGTGGTTCGCGGTGGTCCCCCCGCTCGCCCTCTCGCTCGAGGCCGCCGTGTTCCTCACGAGCTCGATCGTGGTGGGCCGCGACCGCCCCGACGTCGACCAGCTCGACCACGCCCCGCCCACCTCGAGCTTCCCGAGCGGCCACACGGGGGCTTCGGCCGCGGTGTACCTCGCATTCGCGCTCATGGCGACGCGGATTCGTCATGCAGGGCTGCGCGTCGTGGTGATCGTCGTGTGCGCGCTCGTGCCGGTCGGGGTCGCGCTCGCGCGCGTCTATCGCGGCATGCACCATCCCACCGATGTGGTCGCGGGTCTCGCCGTGGGAGCGACGTGCGCACTCATCGCATGGTGCTGGCTCCCCGCGCGCGACCAGTCCTCGGGGATTCAGTCCTCGGGGAACCAGCGCGCGAGCGCGGCGGAGAAGCGCTCCTCGAACTGAGTGTCGTCGTGGTGGCGCCTGAGCCAGCCCACGAAGTCGCCACCCGCGACAGCGTCGAGCTCGGCGCGGCAGCCCGCGGGATCCGTGACGGCGCGCAGCAGCAGGTGCTCCGCGGATGCCGGGTCGGCATACAACAGCGGGTAGCCGGCGGGCAGCAGCGCCCTCGCCCAGGGACGGTCGGGGAACACCCCGACCGCGCCGGCCACCATCGCCTCGACGTACTCGAGCCCGTAGGACTCGTCCCGCGCGGTCGCGAGGAAGGCCGTGGTGCGGGCGAGCCGGTAGTAGTAGTCCTCGCGCGTCGCGGTGAGGGGCCCGACCCACGCCCAGTCCTTGCGCGACAGGCGAATCGCGTCCTCGGAGATGAGGTGCGCCTCCTCAAGGCGCATCTCGACGCGAATCGGGGTGCGCCGACGCACCCTCTCGACCACGTCGAGGAACAGTCGCGGCTGCTTGCGCTCGGACAGCCGAATCGCGGGATAGAGCACCACCGGCACCGCCGGTTCCTCGCGAGGCTGCACGTGGCCCAGCCGGATGCCCAGGTTGGACCAGTCGATGCGGGCCCCCTCGGCGAGTGACGGGACCGTTAGCGCCGCGACGATCTCGCGTACCTCGGTCGCGGTGCGCTCCGAGTTCGCGAACGTGGGAAACAGGGCGCACGCGAGGGCCAGCGAGGCGCGCTGGACGGGATGGGTGAACTGCGACGTGTTCCACCACACGAAGTTCGCGATTCGCGGCTCGGCGCCGCCCGCGGCGAGCGTGCGCCACACCGCGGGCGAGCTCACCACGTCCATGTTGATCACGACCGTGGTGCGCGGGTCCACGAGCGCGAGCGGCACCACGGCGAAGCCCTCCGCCCGCTGCGCCCGCGGCCCCACGAGAGCGGCCCCGGGGAAGAGCCGCTGGAGGCGGCGCACCAGGGTGGCCCGCGCATCGTGCCCCGCGACGCGACCCTCCACGACGGTCACGCCGTCGCAGAGGATCGCGACCGCGGTCATGCGCGCGCCGCGGCCTCGGCCGAGCGACCGCCTGCCACCTCGTCACCGGACGATGCGGGAGCGGCCTCCCCGGCATCGTCCCTGTCCCCCTCGAGGCTCGCGCGAATGCGCATGCCGTAGAACGAGCGATGCACGAAGAACGCGGAGGCCGCCAGGAATGCGGCCGCGAGCCAGTACACGAGCACCTGATTGCCCTGCGCCGTGAGACCCACCGCGAGCTCGACCGCGAGCAGGCCAAACAGCGTCGTGAACTTGATGACCGGGTTGAGCGCGACCGAGGACGTGTCCTTGTAGGGGTCGCCCACCGTGTCGCCCACGATCGTCGCCTCGTGGAGCGCGGTGCCCTTGGCGTGCAGGTCCACCTCGACGATCTTCTTGGCGTTGTCCCACGCCCCTCCCGCGTTCGCCATGAAGATCGCCTGGTAGAGGCCGAACAGCGCGATCGAGATGAGGTAACCGATGAAGAAGTAGGGCTCGACGAACGCGAAGGCCAGCGTCGCGAAGAACACCCCCAGGAAGATGTTGATCATCCCCTGCTGCGCATACTGCGTGCAGATCTCGACCACGCGACGCGAGTCCTCGGTCGAGGCCTTGGACGCGCCGTCGAGCCGGATCGTGTCCTTGATGTACTCGACGGCTCGGTACGAGCCGGTCGTGACGGCCTGAATCGACGCGCCGGTGAACCAGTAGATGGTCGCGCCGCCCGTGATGAGGCCGAGCAGGAACGGCGGATGGATGAGCGAGAGGTTCTCGATGCCCGTCGTGAGGCCGTCGGTGAGCGAGATGATGATCGAGAAGATCATCGTGGTCGCACCCACCACCGCGGTGCCGATGAGCACGGGCTTGGCGGTGGCCTTGAAGGTGTTGCCCGCTCCGTCGTTCTCCTCGAGCATCTGCTTCGCGCGGTCCCACTGGGGGTCGATGCCGAAGTCGCGGCGCAGCTCCTCGTCGATGCCGTCGACCTCCTCGATGACGGACAGCTCGTAGACGCTCTGCGCGTTGTCGGTGACCGGGCCGTACGAGTCGACCGCGATGGTCACGGGCCCCATGCCAAGGAACCCGAACGCGACGAGCCCGAACGCGAACACCGCGGGCGCGAGCATGATCTGCTCGAGTCCCAGCTCGGAGATGAGATACGCGCCGCCCATGAGCGCCACGATCGCCATGCCCAGCCAGTAGCCCGAGAAGTTGCCCGCGACGAGTCCCGACAGGATGTTGAGCGACGGCCCGCCCTCGCGAGAGCTCTTGACGACCTCGCGCACGTGGCGGCTCGAGGTCGACGTGAAGACCTTGACGAGCTCGGGGATGAGCGCGCCGGCAAGCGTGCCGCACGACACGATGGTCGCGAGCTTCCACCACATGCCGTCGGCCATGTCGCCGATCACCCAGAACGCCGTGAGGTACGTCGCGCCGATCGAGACGGCGGAGGTGAGCCACACGAGCGACGTGAGCGGGTGCTCGAAGTCCATGCGCGTCGCGCTCGCGTAGCGGCGCCGCGCCCAGGCGTCGTTGAGGAGATACGACACGGAGGACGCGAGCAGCATCGCGGCGCGCACCGCGAAGATCCACACGAGCAGCATCGCCTGGATGCCGGGGTCGTGGACAGCGAGCAGGAGGAACGTCACGAGCGCGACACCCGTGACCCCGTAGGTCTCGAAGCCGTCCGCCGAAGGGCCCACCGAGTCGCCCGCGTTGTCGCCCACGCAGTCCGCGATGACGCCCGGGTTGCGGGCATCGTCCTCCTTGATCTTGAACGCAATCTTCATGAGGTCGGAGCCGATGTCCGCGATCTTGGTGAAGATTCCACCCGCGATGCGCAGGGCCGCGGCGCCGAGCGACTCGCCGATCGCGAAGCCGATGAAACACGCTCCCGCGATCTCGCGCGGCAGGAACAGCAGGATCACGAGCATCATGAGCAGCTCGAGGCTGATGAGCACCATGCCGATGCTCATGCCTGCCTGGAGCGGGATGCGGTGAAGCGGTAGCGGCTTGCCATCGAGCGCCGCGAACGACGTCCGCGAGTTCGCGTATGTGTTGACGCGAATCCCGAACCACGCGACCGAGTACGACCCCGCCATGCCGATCAGGCTGAACGCGATGACCACCGCGACGCGACCCCACCCGAAGCCGACCAAGACGCCGTAGTAGAGCACGATCACCGACGCGATCACGCCCCACAGCGCGAGCAGGAACTTGCCCTGCTGGACCAGGTACGCCTTCGAGGTCTCGTAGATGAGCTCGGAGACCTCGCGCATCGACGCGTGCACCGGCAGCCGCCGGATGCGCGACAGCACGCTCACGCCGAACGCGAGGCCCAGCACGGTGACGAGCAGGCCGCCGATGAGCAGCGCGCTGCCCGAGACGCCTCCCGCGATGCTCACGTCCGACAGCTCCGGCAGCGTGAGGCTCGCCTCGCCGCCGTCGATGTGGCCGCCGGTGCAGCCGGACAGCGCGAGGGCGCCGCCGCCGGCGAGCGCCATGACAAGGAACCGGTTCCGCCTTTGGAACATTCTTACCCCTGGAATCGACCGAAATGGGGGGACGATTCGCAGGCTAGGCGCGCCGCGACGATGCGCGGGGTGACCTAGGACCTAGGCGGGCGGAGGAAGGCTCAGACGTTGCCGTCGAACAGGCTCGTCACCGAGCCGTCGTCGAAGACCTCGCGCACCGCACGCGCGATGAGCGGCGCGATCGACAGCACGGTGAGCTTCTCGAAGTTCTTGTCCTCCGAGATGGGCAGCGTGTCCGTCACCACGACCTCGGACACTCCCGAGTTCTGGAGGCGCTCGACCGCGGGACCCGACAGCAGGCCGTGCGTCGACGCGACGATGACGTCCTTGGCGCCGTTCTCGAACAGCGCCTCCGCGGCCTGGACGATCGTGCCGCCCGTGTCGATCATGTCGTCGACCAGGACACACGTGCGGCCCTCGACCTCACCCACGAGCTCGTGGACCTTGACCTGGTTGGGCACGGAGGGGTCGCGACGCTTGTGGATGATCGCGAGCGGCGCACCCAGGTGGTCGGACCACTGGTCCGCGAGGCGCACGCGGCCCGCGTCGGGAGAGACGATCGTGAGGTTGCCTGGCGAGACGCGGCTCTTGACGTAGTCCGCGAGCATCGGCATCGCCCACAGGTGATCGACGGGGCCGTCGAAGAAACCCTGAATCTGCGCGGTGTGCAGGTCGACCGACATCACGCGATCCGCGCCCGCCGTCTTGAACAGATCCGCCATGAGTCGCGCCGAGATCGGCTCGCGTCCCTTGTGCTTCTTGTCCTGTCGCGCGTAGCCGTAGCTGGGGATGATCACCGTGATGCGCTTGGCGGAGGCGCGCTTCATCGCGTCGACCATGATGAGGTGCTCCATGATCGCCTCATTGATGGGGGCGGCGTGAGACTGCAGCACGAACGCGTCCGCTCCGCGCACCGATTCGCCGAAGCGCACGTACAGCTCGCCGTTCGCGAACGTGTAGGCGGTGGTGGGGAGGAGGTCGATGCCGAGGTTCTCGGCGACGGCCTCGGCCAGCTCGGGGTGGGCCCTGCCACCCGCGAGGACCAGGCGGCGCTCGCTCGGGTTCGAGATGACGGCGTTCATGCTTCTCCCTTGTCCTTAACGGTGTGATGCGCAGCCGCGGCCCGCTCCTCTTGCGCCCCCGACGATAGTGCCCTCGCGACGGCTCCGTCCTGCGCGGCCCTGGCGGCCTCGGCGGACGGCGTGCCGGGGCGGCGACGCTCGACCCATCCCTCCACCACCTGCTGCGGGACGGCGTTGAGGGACAACGCCCCCGCGGGGACGTCGTGACGGACGATGGCCCCCGCGCCCGTATAGGCGCCGTCACCGATCTCGACGGGCGCGATGAGCGTGTTGTCGGAGCCGATGCGCACGTGGCTGCCCACATGTGACGAGGACTTGGTGACGCCGTCGTAGTTGACGAAGATCGTGCCGGCACCGATGTTCGAGTGCTCGCCCACGGTCGCGTCGCCCACGTAGCTGAGGTGAGGGACCTTCGAATGCGCGCCGATGGACGCGTTCTTGGTCTCGACGAACGCGCCGATCTTGCCGTCGGCACCCAGCACGGTGCCGGGGCGCAGGAACGTGAAGGGGCCCACGGTGGCGCCGGGACCGATGCGCGCGCCCGAGCCGTGCGTGCGGATCACGGTCGCGCCCTCACCCACCTCGACGTCGGTGAGAGTCGTGTCGGGTCCGACGGAGGCGTGCGCGGCCACGCGCGTCGCACCGTGGAGTTGCGTGCCGGGCAGCACGACCGCGTCGGGCTCGAGCACCACGCCGGCGTCGATCCACGTCGTGGCGGGGTCGACGACGGTGACGCCGTCGCGCATCCACCGCTCGACGATCCGCGTGTTGAGCGCGGCGCCCGCCGCGGCAAGCTGGACGCGGTCGTTCACTCCCTCGACGGCGCTCGCGTCGGGGGCGACGAGCGCGCCCACGCGCCCGCCGGCCTCGCGCGCGAGTCCGAGCACGTCGGTGAGGTAGAGCTCGCCCTGGGCGTTGTCGGTCGTGAGGCGCGCGAGGGCGTCACGCAGGTGTCCGGCGTCGAACACGTAGATGCCCGCGTTGATCTCGCGGATCGAGAGCTCGGCGTCCGTCGCGTCACGGTGCTCGACGATCCTCAGCACGGCGCCCGTGGCGTCGCGCACGATCCGTCCGTAGCCGCTCGCGTCGGGCACCTCCGCGGTGAGGACAGTGACGGCGTTGCCCTGCGCGTCGTGCGCCTCGACGAGCGCGCCGAGCAGCGCGCCGTCGACCAGAGGCACGTCCCCGCTCGTGACGACGATCGATCCCTGCACCTGGCTGTCGAGGACGGCGCGGTCGCCGACCGCACCGGCGGCGACCGCCGCGGCGACCGTGGTCGCATCGAGCGTCGACAGCCCGCAGCGCACCGCGCTGCCGGTGCCGGGGACGGCGTCCTGATCCGCGATGAGCGCATGCGGCGCGGCCTGCGCGACGTGCGCGGCGACCGCCTCGCGCTCGTGCCGCACGACGACGACGGTACGACGGGTGTCGAGCTCCGCGGCGGCGGCGAGCGCGTGCTCCACCAGCGTGCGTCCGGCGATCCGGTGCAGCACCTTGGGGGTGGAGGACTTCATGCGCGTGCCCGCCCCTGCGGCCAGGATCATCACTGCTGCGGGTGGAGTCGGGGTCAACGGGTCTCCTCACGTAGCGAACCCCGGCGGGGCGGACGGTGGGGTCAGTCTATCCCGGCGACCGCGCCGTCCCGTCGCCGGGAGGCCGACCGTCACGGCTCCGCCCAGAGGATTCGAACCTCTACCGCAGGGCTCCAAAGGCCCGCATGCTGCCGTTACACCAGGGCGGAACGGGGCGGTCGCGCGGGGCGCGCCGCTTCCCGGGCGACCAGTCTGCCAGGATTCACGGCACACTGGACCCCGTGACCCTCGAACCACGCCGCATCCCCCGCTCGCGCATGACAGCGCGCGAGCGCCGCGAGCAGCTGCTGACCGTGGGTCGCGCTCTCTTCGCAGAGAAGGGATTCGAGGGCACGTCCGTCGAGGAGATCGCGTCCCGCGCCGACGTCTCGAAGCCCGTGGTCTACGAACACTTCGGCGGCAAGGAGGGCATGTACGCGGTCATCGTCGACCGCGAGGTCGAGGGGCTGCTGGGGGCGCTCACCGGGGCGCTGTCGCAGAAGGCGCATCCCCGCCAGCTCGTCGAGCGCGCGGCGCTCGCGCTGCTGGGCTACATCGAGGACTCCCCCGACGGCTTCCGCATCCTCGCGCGCGACTCCCCCGTCGCGCAGGCCTCGGGGACGTTCTCCTCGCTGCTGGGCGACGTCTCCGCCCAGGTCGAGGGCCTGCTCGCGGACCAGTTCCGCAAGCGTGGACTGGATCCGGCCGCGGCGCCGTTCTACTCGCAGATGCTGGTGGGCATGGTCGCGCTCACGGGTCAGCACTGGGCGGAGGTCCGCGAGCCGTCGAAGCACGTGGTCGCTGCCCACCTGGTGAATCTCGCGTGGAATGGGCTGTCCTCGCTCGAGAGGCGCCCGGATCTCCCTGAAAGCTGAGCCGCCAGTCGCTAGAGTGCTGGTGTGCGCCGGCACGGGCGCACCGCTACCTCGGGAGACGCAATGATCCAGGGATTCAAGGCCTTCATCACGCGCGGCAACGTGGTCGACCTCGCGGTCGCCGTCGTGATCGGCACCGCCTTCACCGCGGTGGTCACCGCGATCGTCACCGGCGTCATCACGCCGCTCGTGGCCGCCATCTTCGGCGAGCCCGACCTCACGTCGGTGGGCAACTTCACGGTCAACGGCGCCGAGTTCTCGATCGGCCTCGTGCTCGACGCACTCTTCACGTTCCTTACCGTCGCCGCTGCGGTGTACTTCATGGTGGTCGCGCCGCTCAACGCGCTCGCCGCACGCCGCAAGAAGGACGAGCCCGCGCCCGACGAGGCCGTCTCGCCCACCGAGATCGAGCTGCTCACCGAGATCCGCGACGCGCTCAAGGCCAGGCCCTCCGCCTGACCTCGGGTCAGTCCTGAATCACCACGGTCCCGCCGGCCGGGCCCGATGCGGTGAGCACGGCATCGGCCACCTTGGCGGCGCGCAGGTGAGCCGCGATCGCGAGCGCGTGCTGACGCGAGCGCGCGAGCGCCACCACCGTGGGGCCCGATCCCGACACGATCGCGCCGCACGCGTCGGCGGCCTCGGCCGCCTCGAGCACCTGCATGAGTCGGGGCATGAGCGCGAGGGCGGGCGCCTCGAGGTCGTTGGTGAGGGAGGCCCCCAGCGCGACCGGGTCCCCCGCCATGAGCGCCGTCATGACCTCGGTGCACACCGCGAGCTCGGAGGGCGACTGCGCGCCCTCGTCGACCCTGCGGTCGTACTCCGCGAAGACGAGCGGCGTCGACAACCCCGCGGCCTGCGTCGCGATCACCCAGTGGAACTGTCCGTGTGACATCGCCGGGGTGAGCACGTCGCCCCTGCCCATGCCGACCGCCGTGTGGCCGTGGAGGCTGAACGGCACGTCCGCACCCAGGCGGGCCGCGAGGCCAGCGAGTGCCCCGCGCGAGGCCCCCACGTCCCAGGCCTCCGCGCACGCGACGAGGGCCGCGGCAGCATCGGCCGATCCTCCCGCCATCCCGCCGGCGACGGGGACTCCCTTGACGATCCTCAGGTCGACGCCGTCCGCGATGCCGTAGGACTCCGCGAGCAGCTCGGCGGCGCGCCACGCGAGGTTCGACTCGTCGACGGGAACCCCGGCCGTGTCGATCAGCGATCCGGCCGCGGCGTCGACCGCGAGCGTGATGCGGCCGTCGGTGCGAGGAGTCGCCTCGACGATCTCCCACAGGTCGAGCGCCTGAAACACCGTCGCGAGCGGGTGGTAGCCGTCCTCGCTGCGGGGGCCCACGGTGAGCTGCAGGTTCACCTTGGCGGGCGCCTTCGCGCGGACGGTCCTGGTCATTGGTCCAGCCTGCCAGAGGCGAGAGATTCGGCAATCCGTGCGAAGTCGACGATCGTCAGCTGCTCGCCGCGCGTGAGCGGCTCGATGCCCGCGCCGCGCAGCGCCGCCTCCGCGGCAGCGGGCGAGCCCGCGAGCGTCGACAGCGCACCGCGCAGTGCCTTGCGCCGCTGCGAGAACGCGGCGTCCACCACAGCGAAGACCTCCGCCCGCGAGGCGGTGGTCGCCGGCGGCTCGCGCCGCTCCATGAGGACGAGGGCCGAATCGACACGCGGCACGGGCCAGAACACCGCCCTGCCCACGTCGCCCGCGCGGCGCACGGCGCAGTACCACGCGGCCTTCGCGGACGGCACGCCGTACGTGCGTGACCCGTGCGGGGCGGCGAGCCGATCGGCGACCTCGGCCTGCACCATGACGAGCACGCGCTCGAGGCTCGGGAAGGTCTCGAGGAAGTGCAGGATCACCGGCACGGACACGTTGTACGGGAGGTTCGCGACGAGCGCCGTGGGCGGGTCGGGCAGGTCGGCGGCGCCGATGCGCAGGGCATCCGCGGGAAGGCACGTGAAGCGGGCGGCCTCCTCGGGCGCGCGCTCGGCCACGGTGGCGGGTAGCGCACCGGCGAGAACGGGGTCGATCTCGACCGCGGTGACGTCGGCGCCCGTCTCCAGCAGCGCGAGTGTCAGCGAGCCGAGCCCAGGCCCCACCTCGACCACGTGGTCGCCCGCGCCGACGCCGGACAGTCGGGCGATGCGGCGGACCGTGCCGGCATCGACCACGAAGTTCTGTCCCCACTTCTTGTGGGGGGCGGTGTCGAGCGCCTGGGCGAGGTGACGGATGTCGGTGGGACCAAGGAGGCGCGCCACCGGCTCTAGTACCAGCCCTTAGTCTCGGAGTGGTTCCACGCTCCGCACGGCGTGCCGTAGCGGCCCTTGATGTAGCCCAGTCCCCAGCGAATCTGCGTCGACGGGTTGGTGGCCCAGTCAGCTCCCGCGGATGCCATCTTGGATCCCGGCAACGCCTGCGGGATGCCGTGCGCACCCGACGACGGGTTGTGGGCGTTGGGATTCCAGCCGGACTCGCGGGCCCACAGCGCGTCGAGGCATGCCCACTGGTCTCCCGACCAGCCATACATGTCCGCGGCGATCTGCTGACCGAGCGCGCGGGCGGTGCCCGGCGAGACGGAGGAGGTCGCGGGGACGGCGGGCTCCTCGCGCGTGCCGACCGCGATGACCTCGTCAGTCGGGGGCTCGACGGTCACCGTGACGCTCTCGACGCGCGACACCTCGACGCCGCCCACGTAGGTGACGTCGTACGTCACGACCTCGGAGCCTGCCTTGCCCTCGGTCACCACCTGCTCGGTGCCCTTCTCGAGGTTGGGGTCGTCCTTCTTGACCGAGCCCGGCTCGAGCGCGACCTCTTCAGTCTCGGTGGTCACGACCGCGGCATCGGAATCCGTGGCGATCTCGGGCAGCGCCGCGAGGTCAGCCTGAATGGCGAGCTCGCGATTCGCGTCGAGCGCGGGCACCGCGGCGGCCGCGATCGAGCCGATCGCGAAGGATCCGATCGCGACGGAGGCGCCCACCTGGGTCAGCACTCGGATCCTCGCACCGCGCCGGTTGCGGCGCTCGCGCCGGCCCCCGGGCATGGGGTTGGAACGTCGATAACTCACGTAGGTCCTCTCGTCTGCGGCCGGGCATCACAGCCGCCACGGTCGCCTTCTCTGACGCCCTTTATCTCATAGTGATCACGGAACGCGCCAGCCGAGCCTGAAGGGCACGACGTGTGGGATGGCCCACATCCGCCGGTCTACCAGGGACCGTACAGGCTTTCCGTCGTCCGCGAGATCGTGGTGCACGCGAGCCCCAGATCGACCTCCTTGACCTGCGCGATGGTGCGCATCGTGAGCGGCACCAGATAGGGAGCGTTGGGCGCACCGCGGTGCGGATGAGGGGTCAGGAAGGGCGCGTCGGTCTCGACGAGGACGCGCTCGAGCGGGGTCACCGCGAGCGCGGCACGCAGGCCCGCCGCGTTCCTGAACGTGACCGTTCCCGCGAAGGACAGGTAGTAGCCGCGGTGAGCACACAGCCGCGCCATCGCGGCGTCGCCAGAGAAGCAGTGGAACACCGTGCGCTCGGGGGCGCCGTCTCGCTCGAGCACGTCGAGAACCTCGGCGTGGGCGTCGCGGTCGTGGATTTGCAGGGGTAGGTCGAGTTCCTTGGCGAGCGCGATGTGGTCGCGAAACGCGGCCACCTGGGCGTCGCGCCCGTCCTCGGAGGTCCGGAAGAAGTCCAGGCCGGTCTCCCCGATCACGCGGATGCGCTCGCCCCGCGCGATCGCCGCGATCTCGGCGAAGGCGTCGGCGTAACCCACCCCGCTCGGATGGGTGCCCGCCGCGTGCAGAGGCGCCTCGTTGGGATGGAGCGCCACCCCGCCCACGAGGGACGGAAAGGTCTCCACGGCATCGGCCGTCCAGCGCGCCGACTCGAGCTCGCAGCCAATCTGCACCACGCGGTCCACGCCCACCGCCGCCGCCTCGGCGAGGCGCGCCTCGACCGTCAGCTCGGGCTCCCCCGCGGGGAACTCGAGGTGGCAGTGGTTGTCGACCACGGCCACCGGCAGCGCCTCGGGCGCGGGGGGCCAGGCTCCCGCACGCATCGGCTACTCGTCCGCCATCCGCGCGAGCTCGGACTCGACCATGTCGTCGTCGAGCTTGGTGAAGACCGGTGACGGCGGAGGCACCGGCGTGCCCGCCACGAGCGGGGTGCGCTCCCACGCCCCGCCGCGGTAGTCGCCCTGGATGACGGGGTAGTGGCGGTCGGGCAGGTCAAGGTCGTCGACCTCGACCATCTGGGGCATGGGGGAGAGCACGCCCGTGCCGCCCAGCGCCTCGTGCACCTTCTGCGCGCTGTGCGGCAGGAACGGCGACATCATCGTGTTCGCGTCGGACACCAGCTGGGCCGCCACCGCGAGCACGGTGCGCATGCGCGCGGGGTCCTCGTTCTTGAGCTTCCACGGCGCGGTCTCGGCGAGGTACTTGTTCGCATCGCCGATCACGCGCATGGCCTCGGAGACCGCGGCGCGCTGACGCTGCGTCGCGATGAGTTCCCCCACCTGCCCGAACGCGGCCTCCGACGCGGCAAGGGCCGCGCGGTCAATGTCCGCGAGCTCTCCCAGCGCGGGGATCTCGCCCACGTTCTTGTGCAGCAGCGACGCGGTGCGATTGACCAGGTTGCCCCAGCCCGCGACCAGCTCGTCGTTGGTGCGGCGCTTGAACTCGGCCCACGTGAAGTCCGCGTCCGACGTCTCGGGGCCCGCGACGGCAATGAAGTAGCGCAGCGCGTCGGGCTGGTAGCGCGAGAGCATGTCGCGCACGTAGATCACGTGTCCGCGCGACGACGAGAACTTAGCGGACTCCATCGTGAGGAACTCGCTCGACACCACCTCGGTGGGCAGCTGCAGGTCCCCGAACTCGCTCAGCTGTCCGCCGCGCGCCCCGCGGCCGTTGGCCGCGATGAGCTCGCCGGGCCAGATCTGCGAGTGGAAGGTGATGTTGTCCTTGCCCATGAAGTAGTAGGACAACGCGGCGGGGTCGTTCCACCACAGCCGCCACGCGTCGGGATCGCCCGAGCGGCGCGCCCACTCGATGCTCGCGGACAAGTAGCCGATCACCGCGTCGAACCACACATAGAGTCGCTTGGCGGGATTGTCCTCCCAGCCCTCGAGCGGGACGGGGATGCCCCAGTCGATGTCACGCGTCATCGCGCGCGGGCGTACGTCGGCGAGCAGGTTGCGCGAGAAGTTGAGCACGTTGGGGCGCCAACCGTGGCGCGCGCCCAGCCAGTCGGTGAGGGGCTGCACCAGCGCGGGCAGGTCGAGGAAGAAGTGCTCGGTCTCGACGAACTTGGGGGTCTCGCCGTTGATCCGGCTGACGGGGTTCTTGAGGTCGATCGCGTCGAGCTGGTTGCCGCAGTTGTCGCACTGGTCGCCGCGCGCGCCGTCGTAGCCACAGAGGGGGCACGTGCCCTCGATGTAGCGGTCGGGCAGGGTGCGGCCCGTCGACGGCGAGATCGCGCCGCGCGTGGTCTGCGAGATCATGTAGCCATTCGCGTGGACGGCACGGAACATCGCCTGCGCGACCTGGTAGTGGTTGCCCGTCGTGGTGCGCGTGAAGAGGTCGTAGCTGAGGCCGAGCGCCGTGAGGTCCTCGACGATCACCCTGTTGTAGCGGTCGGCGAGCTCCTGGGGGCTCACCCCCTCGCCCTCGGCCTGCACGAGGATGGGCGTCCCGTGCTCGTCCGTGCCCGACACCATGAGGACGTCGTGGCCCGCGAGGCGCATGTACCGGCTGAAGACGTCCGACGGGACGCCGAAGCCGGCGACGTGACCAATGTGGCGGGGACCGTTCGCGTACGGCCAGGCGACGGCGGACAGGATGCGTGACATGGCGACCATCCTAGTGTTCGCCGGGCGGCCCGAATCCGGGCCGCTAGGAGTAGTCGGGGGCGGGATCGAGGCCGAAGAACTCCTCGAGCGTGGCGACCCCGCGCGCCCTCATCTCGGCCGCCAACTCGGTGCCGACGTAGCGCAGGTGCCACGGCTCGAAGATGTATCCCGTGACGTCCTCCTTGCCCTCGGGATAGCGCACGATGAACCCGTGCTCCCACGCGTGCTCGGCGAGGAACCTCCCCGCCGGGGTGACCGCGAAGCACGACTGCAGGTCGCAGCCTCCCGCGTGCACGTCGACGGAGAGACCGGTCTGGTGCTCCGAGAACCCGGGGCGCGCCGAATAGCGATCCGCGCGCACCTGGCCCGACCGCTCGACGTAGGTCGTGTAGAGCGAGCCCTGGAGGTCGCGGTCGCGGAAGCCGGTCGACATCGCGAAGTCGGCGTCCGCCGCGCGCGCCGCGTCCCGCAGGCCCGCGAGCGCCGCCGCGGCCTCCGCACGCAGACGCGTGCCACTCGCCCCCTCGACGGTCTCGAGATCCGCGGGCTCGTAGTCCTGGGGGACCATCGGCCGCGCCTTGTTGACCACGACCCAGATCGAGTCGGGGTCGTCCACGCTGTGGGCGCTGGCGTCAAAACCCAGCACCGGCGAGGCGACCGGCGCTGGCGAGGCCGTCACCACGGGAGTGGCGCTCGAGGTGGGCGCGTCGGAGGCAAGGGGGGACGATGCCGGGGTCGCCGAGCCCGGCGTCACCGGGGCCACGGGCGCGGCCTCCACGCGGCTGCCGAAGTGCACGCTCCACAGTTCCGCAGTCAGCATGCCCAGCCCCATGCCGACGATCGCCACCGCGCACGCGGCCGCGACGAACCGCCTGCGCCGATACACCGGCGCGTGCGAGACCCTCATCGCGAGGACCGCGCTTCGAGCACCGCGGCGTACAGCTCGCGGCTGGGCACGCCAGCGGTCGCCGCGACGTCCGCGACCGCGTCCTTCGCGCGCTCACCCGAGGCGGCGCGCGCGAGCACCTCCGCCACGAGAGCTGGCAGGCCGAGCGACTCGACCGGGCGCCCGCCGACCGTGATGACGATCTCTCCCCGCGGCTCGGACGCGCTGGCCCACTCCGCCAGCTCGTCGAGCGTGCCGCGCCGCGTCTCCTCATACGTCTTGGTGAGCTCGCGCGACACCGCCGCGCGGCGCTGGCCGCCCCACGCGTGCGCCATCGCGGCGAGCGTGGCGGCGAGCCGGTGCGGAGCCTCGAAGAACACGAGCGTGCGGTCCTCCGTCGCGAGGGACGCGAGCCTGCCCGCGCGCTCGCCCGCCTTGCGCGGCAGGAAACCCTCGAACGCGAAGCGATCCGTGGGCAGTCCCGACAGCGCGAGCGCCGTCAGCGCGGCGGACGGCCCGGGCAGGACGGTGACGTCCACGCCCGCCGCGGCCGCGGCCTCGACGACGCGGAAGCCGGGGTCAGAGACGGTGGGCATCCCGGCATCGGACACGACCACGACCGTCTGGCCCGCCGCCGCACGCTCGACGAGCACGGCGGCACGCTCGCCCTCGTTGTGGTCGTGCACGGCGATCAGCTCGCCGCCGATCCGCAGCCCCAGACGCGTCGCGAGGTCGCGCGTGCGGCGCGTGTCCTCTGCGGCGACGACGTCGGCGGTCGCGAGCGCGTCACGGAGCCGGTCGGAGGCATCCCCCGCGTTACCGATCGGGGTCGCCGCGAGCACGATCCGGCCAGTCATGCCCCCACTGTCCCACACGGCACTCGCGCGGGAGCCTCCCGGCTAGGCTTCGCGTGTGAATCTCGCGACGCTGTGGCGCTGGCGCGCCGCCCTCATGGCCACCGGCGTGGGAGCCCTCGCCGCGCTGCTGCGCCTCGCCGCGCTCTCGGAGCCCCATGCCCTGGTCTTCGACGAAGTTTTCTACGTGCGCGGCGCCTACTCGCTCACCGCGCTCGGCTTCGAGGGGGACTGGACGGGCGACGACGCCGCGTTCGCGACTGGAGACACCTCGGGACTCACCACCGAGGGCGACTTCGTGGTGCACCCCATGGTCGGCAAGCTGCTCATCGCGCTGGGCATCGCGGTCTTCGGCAACGAGCCGTTCGGCTGGCGCGTGGTGGGAGCGGTGCTCGGCGCCGCGATCGCGGTCATGGTCGCGCTCGCCGCGCGGCGCCTGTTCCGGTCGACGGTGTGGGGCGCAGTGGCCGGCGTGCTCATCGCGGTCGACGGCCAGGCGATCGTGCTGTCGCGCACCGGGCTGCTCGATGGCTTCCTCACGTTCTTCGTGGTGCTGGGCTTCTGGCTGCTCGTGATCGACAGGGACCGCACCCGCGCCCTCCTCGAGCGCCGCGCGGCGGCAGCGCGCGCCGCGGCGGGATGGGGCGCCGATGCCCCGCTCGCGGGCCTCGGCCCTCGCACCGGGGTGCGCTGGTGGCGGCTCGCGGCGATCCTCGCCTTCGCCCTCGCGGCGTCGACCAAGTGGTCGGGGTTGTACTTCGCGGCGGCCTTCCTGCTGCTGTCCGTCCTGTGGGACGCCGTCGATCGCCGCGCGGTCGGGGTCGAGCGGTGGTTCGCGGGGACGCTGGCGCGCGCAGTGCCCGCGGGAGTCGCGACGCTCGTGATGGTCCCGGTGGTCTACGTCGCGACGTGGGCGAACTGGTTCGTCACGGACGGCTCGTACGGCAGGAACTGGGCGCGTGACAACCCCGGCGAGGGCGTCACGTGGCTGCCCGACTCGCTGAACTCCCTGCTCCACTACCACCAGCAGATGTGGGACTTCCACACGGGGCTCACCACGGAACACCCGTACATGTCGAATCCGTGGTTCTGGCCCCTCCAGTGGCGGCCCACGGCCTTCCACTTCGAGGACGTCGACGCGGCGTGCGGAGCCGAGCGGTGCGTGAGCGCGATCCACGCGCTGGGCAACCCCGTGCTGTGGTGGCTCGCGTCCGCCGCGCTCGCGTGGGCGCTGTGGCGCGTGCTCCGCCACCGCGACGTGCTCGCACTCACGGTCGCGGCCGGAGTGCTCGCGGGCTGGGTGCCGTGGCTGCCGTACGCCTACCGCACGATCTTCACGTTCTACTCGGTCGCGTTCGCGCCCTTCATGGTGCTCGTGCTCGTGTGGGCGCTGCGGCGGATCGCCCAGCCGGATCGGCTGGAAGGCGGGTGGTCGCGCAGGGGCGTCCTTGTCGCGGGCGGCGTGGTCGCGGCCATCCTCGTGGTGTCCGCGCTCTTCATGCCGCTATGGGTGGGCACGCCCATCCCGTTCGGCTACTGGCAACTCCACATGTGGCTGCCCAGCTGGGTATGAGCCGCGCGGCTATCCCTCGCGGTTCTCGACCAGCCTGGACAGGATGATCGCCGAGCGAGTCTTGTCGACCTGAGGCGCGAGGCGCACCTTCTCGAGCGCCGCCTCTAGGTCCGGCATCGTCGCCGCCCGCAGGCGCACGATAGCGTCGGCCTGACCGGTCACCGTGAACGCCTCGACCACGTTGGGGATGCCCTCGAGGATGCGGCGCAGGTCCTCGGGCGCCACCGTGCCGCGGCAGAAGAGCTCGACGTGAGCCTCGGTTCCGGCGCCGTCGAGATCCGGGTCGAGCCTTACGCGGAAGCCCTGGATCACGTGGTCGGCGACCATGCGGTCGACACGCCTCTTGACCGCCGAGGGCGACAGCCCGATCCGCGTGCCCATCTCCGCGTAGCTCGCGCGACCGTCGATCCGCAGCTCGTCGATGATCCGCCGGTCCAGATCGTCGATCGACATCTCCACCCCTTCGCAAGCAACCTGCACGTGAGCGCCTATTCTCGCACGGATGCCGCGCACTCAGGACGAAACCATCAACTATTCACTGAAACACTGGGCGTGGGAGGAGGAACCATGACGTCCATGCTCGGCCACTCGCGCATCGTCGCGTCCCCCTCCCTCAACCCCTGGGAGGCCTCGAGAGTTCCCGCCACTCCCCTCACCACCGAGGAGCAACCATGGTGACCTTCGTCGACGTCCCGCTCATGCGCCAGTGGGTCGGAGAGCACGGCGCCGCCGCGCTGATTCGCGACCTGGTTCCCTACCTCGAGGCGGACTTCCGGCGGTGGCCGGAGTTCGACAAGGTCGCGCGCGTGGCCTCCCACTCCCCGGTGGGAGTGATCGAGCTCATGCCCATCGCGGACGCGGCATCCTACGGCTTCAAGTACGTCAACGGACACCCCGGTAATCCCTCGCGCGGGCTCCAGACGGTGACCGCATTCGGCATGCTCGCGGATGTCGCGAGCGGCTATCCCGTGCTGCTCGCCGAGATGACGATCCTCACGGCGCTGCGGACCGCCTCGACCTCGGCGATGGCCGCGCGCCACCTCGCGCGCCCGGGCTCCCGCGTGCTCGGCCTGATCGGCGCCGGCAGCCAGGCGGAGTTCCAGATCCTGGGCATGCGGGACGTCGTGGGCATCGACACCGTGCGCGCATGGGACACCGACCCCGCGGCCCTCGACAAGCTCGAGCGTCACGCCGATTCCCTTGGGGTGGAGCTCGTGAGGGCGCGCTCCGCGGCGGACGCGGCGGAGGGCGCGGACATCATCACCACATGCACCGCGGACAAGGCCTACGCGACGGTTCTCACGGACGCCATGGTCGCGCCGGGCGTGCACCTCAACGCGATCGGCGGCGACTGCCCCGGAAAGACAGAGCTCGATGCGGCGCTGGTACGCCGCTCAAGCGTCTTCGTCGAGTACGAGCCGCAGACGCGCGTCGAGGGCGAGATTCAGCAGGTGGCGGCCGACCATCCCGTGACGGAGCTGTGGCGGGTCCTCACGGGCGGGGCACCTGGGCGCGAGAGCGAGGCGGACGTGACGCTCTTCGACTCGGTGGGCTTTGCGCTCGAGGACTTCACCGCCCTGCGGTTCCTCCTCGATCGCGTGGGCGGCACCGCGCACGCGGGCAGCGTCGACCTCATCGCCGATCCCGCCGACCCCAAGGACCTGTTCTCGCTGGTCGCGGCGCCCCGCGTCGCGTGGCGACTGGCGTAGAGTCCGCGCGAGTCTCAGCCGAGCCGCACACGCGCGCCCGGGCCGTCGACGGCGTCCTCCACCGTGAAGGGCTGCGCGGTGGCGCTCACGGACATCGACACCAGGTCGACGCCCTCGCCGATGCTCGTGAGGAAGGCCGTGTCCGCCGCGTCGCGGCCGGTCGCGATGCGCACCATGGTCGACCGCGGCGCGAGACCCGTGGCGTCGATCACCCACCACTCGCCGTCGACCAGCGCCTCCGCGACCGCGTGGAAGTCCATCGGCTCGAGGCCGGGGGCGTAGACCGCGACCACCCGCGCGGGCAGGTCGCACGCACGCAGCAGCGCGACCACCAGGTGGGCGAAGTCACGGCACACACCCGCCCGCGCGAGCATCGTCGCCGCCGCCCCATCCGTGGGGGAACTCGCCCCCGACACGTACGCGAGGCTCCCGCGCACCCACGCGGCGACCGCCTCCACCAGCGCGTGCCCCGCGAGTCCGCCGAACTGCGCGACCGCCGTGGGCCCCAGCGTGTCCGACTCGCAATAGCGGCTGGGCCGCAGGTACGTCACCTCGTCGAGCGGCGCAACGGCGACCGGAGCCGCCATGCCCCGCACCAGGGCGTCGTACGCGACGTTCACGGGCCCCTCCCCCACGTCCACGACGTGCAGGCGGCCCCCGTGGGAATCGGCGAGCTCGCTCCACGCGCACTCGCGCCCCGCCTGGGTCACGGCGAGGGACTCCTCGCGGTCGTGGCCGTCACTCACCGCCACGGCGAGCACGAGTCGTGCGGGACCCGAGGCGTGCAGATCGAGCCGGGCGCTGAGTCGACGTTCCATGTGCGCATCCTGTCACGGCCCCCCTCCACCCCCGGAGAGCCCGGGCGCAGAAGCGGCAGACCGGTCGCGAGCGAGCTGACCGGTATGTCAGCCACCGCCGTGGATGCACTGTGCGGAGTCGTGGGCGTCGTCGCGCCAATGTCGTCTTGACCACCGGGGTCTCGACCTGATCGACACCACTCCGCCCGCGCTGTTCGTACGGTTCGTGTCGACGCGTGTCCCTTTCATCGGCACAGGCATCGGGGGGGAAGTCGTGCTGCTGGCGTGGGTGCTCATCGATGCACGGATCGCGAACGACGTCACCAGCCCCCGACTGTCCTCCATGGCCATGGAGCCGAGCGTCGCGCGCGCCGACCCGAGGTGCGCCTCCTTGGCGCTACCTGCCGCGCCGCTCCTTGCCGCGATCGTCAAGAACACCGGCCACACGTACGCAGTCATTGAGGACGATGCCGCGGAAGGCGACGATGCCGCGTAGGCACGTGGGGCATCGTCCCCCCCCCAGAGACAACGACAGCGGCCCCGGCTTCCGCCGGGGCCGCTGTCGTGTGTGCCGCGTTAGTTCGCGGCGAGGATGTCGACCACGAACACGAGCGTCGAGTTCGCGGGAATCGAATCCGACTCCTCTTCGCCGTACGCGAGCTCCGGCGGCACCACGAGCAGCACCTGGCTGCCGACGGTCTGTCCCGCGAGCCCCTGCACCCAGCCGTCGATCAGCGAGCCGGACGAGAGGGTGAACGACGCCGCGGCGCCGCGGTCCCATGACGAGTCGAACTGCTCGCCGTCCCACAGCCAACCGGTGTAGTGGACGGTGACCTGGTCGCCCTCGGCGACCTCGGCACCCTCGCCCTCGATGAGCGGCTGGACCACGAGCTCGGTCGGCATGTCGCCCGCGCCGGCGAAGTCGATCGACGGCTTGCCGGTCTCGTCGAGCGTCACGGCGGGAAGGCCCGCCGCCGGCTCGACGGCCGTGCCCTCGGCCTTCTCGAGCGGGGTCACCGCGGAGGCGACGGTGACGGCCATGATGACGGCCGTGCCGTCCTCGGTCGAGTCGTCGGGGTAGACGTAGAGAAGGTCGGCGCCCACCTGCTGTCCCACGAGCGCGTCGTAGAGGTCGGCGACAACCTGGCCCTCGACGAGGCTGACGACCTCGGGGACGCCGGAGTCGTAGGTCGAGTAGATCTGCGACGCGTCGGCGCCCGCGTAGACCACGTAGTCGAGCGCCACGTTCTGGCCGGCCTCGATCGTGTCGCCATCGCCGGCGTTGATCGCGCGGGTCGCGACGTTGCCCACCGTGAACGGGGTGTCGAAGGTCAGCGAGGGGACGCCGTCGACGTCCTCCCACGTGATGGTCTCGAGCGCCGCGGCATCGGCCGCGGAGGTGTCTGCCGAGGCGGAGGCAGAGGGCGACGGCGAGCCGCCCGTCTCCGACGCGGGGCTGCACGCGGCGAGGCCGAGCACGGCAAGGATGCCGAGCGCGGACGCGGTGAGCACGTTCTTCTTCATGAATCTCCTCACGGGGTTCTCCGCGGCCGTCGCGGCAGGCGCGCTGCGCGGGTTCGCCCAGGCAACCGACGGGCGGTCCTTCTGGTTCCCCGATCGCGTCGATTCTCAGCAAACTGTGAGCCAACGCGCGCGAGCGCCCGACCAGGGTACCCCGCGCGCTCCGGGCATCGGCACGGCAGGATGAGACCCGAACGGTGCGCGCCACCTGGAGGTCTCGTGCCCCGTTCCACCGAGGCCTCGCCGCCGATCTATGCGGTCGCGAGCGCGGGCGGCATCGCATCGCTCTTGTTCGCGCGATGGCTCGGCAGGCTCGATCCGGGCTCGGACCTCATCGCGGCCGAGCGCGCACAGTGGCACGCGGGCGGGCTGCGCTCGCTCATCGCGGCGGGCCGCACATGCCGGGGCGCCTGGTCCGCCACGGCATCCATGGGGCTGCCATGTCCACGGGTGCGCGCGACCACGCTCGGTCTCAAGGTCTACCTCGACGTGTGGGCGAGCGTCGAACTCACCGCGCGCGCGGAGCCGGAGCCGGAGCCCGGAGCCGCCTAGGGCTCGCGGTGGGCGACCTGCGCGGAGATCTGCGCGGTCGCGAGGATCGTCATCTGGTCGATGTTGACGTGCTTCGGGCGCGCCGCGACCCAGCGCACGGCCTCGGCGATGTCCTCGGCCGCCATGGGGGTAAGGCCCTGGTAGACCTGCGCGGCCTTGTCGGCGTCGCCGTCGAAGCGGACCAGGGAGAACTCGGTCTCGACCATGCCGGGGTCGATCTCGCACACGCGCACCGGCTGGCCCAGCATCTCGATGCGCAGCACCCTGGTGAGGGCCGCGACGGCGTGCTTGGCCGCGTTGTACCCGCCGCCGCCCCTATAGGGCTCGCGCGCCGCGATCGAGCCGATCGTGATGACCTGGCCGTCACCGCTCGCGATGAGCGCGGGCAGCAGCGCCTTGGTCATGCGGAGCGTCCCGAGCACGTTGACGTCGTACATCGCCTGCCACTGGTCGAGGTCGGCGTCCGCGATGGACGCGGAGCCGAAGGCTCCACCCGCGTTGTTGACCAGCAGGTCGCACGCGTCAAGGCGAGCGCAGAAGGCGTCCACTGAGGACTGGTCCGTGACGTCGAGCTCGATCGCGGTCGCGCCGATCTCTCCCGCGAGCGCCTCGAGGCGATCGACCCGCCGCGCGCCGACGATGACGCGCCACCCGTCCGCCGCCAGGGCGCGTGCGCTCGCGGCGCCGATTCCGCTGCTGGCTCCGGTGACGACCGCCGTGCGCTGTGACATGTGTGCTCCCCGTCCGTGGCTGAGGTCACCAGCATGCCGCGTCGCCGGCGGGGGCGGAAACGTCGAAGGGCCCGCCGTGGCGGGCCCTTCCGTGGTGGAGCTGAGGGGAATCGAACCCCTGACCTTCTCATTGCGAACGAGACGCGCTACCAACTGCGCCACAGCCCCAAGTGCTCGAATAGATTAGCACCCCGCCGGATGGCCCGCGAACACCGACTGCGGCCGCCCGAGCCGGCCCCGGCATCGTCCCTCCGCCACCCGCCCCGCTGCCTCGCCGCGCGAAGAGTTAAAGAGTTCGTCACACTTGCGCAATGGGACGGACACGGCGGGCGCCTACCGTCTCGACCAAGGGGACGCGCAAGGGAGCGCGCCCGCCACTCGGGAGGAGGTGCCGTGTACGACGACGTCGATCCATTCATCGGCACCGAGGCCACCGCGTTGCCCGCCCCGACCGGTCTCGCCGCCACGTGGTGGTGGCCCAAGCCGCAGGTGGGCAACACCCACCCGGGGGCGTGCTTCCCCCTCGGCATGGTGTCGGCCTGCGCCTACTCGGGTGCCTACCCCACGGGCTACGGCCTCTATGACCTCTCGACCGAGGGCGTCCCCACGCGCCTGCACGACCGCCCACTAGCCTCCGGATTCACGCACTTCCAGCAGTCGGGCACCGGCGCGATCCGCAAGTACTACAACTACTTCCGCGTCACGCCCATGATCGAGCCGCTCGACGAGCTCGGACGCACGTGGGACCTCATCGACGAGCACGCCGAGCCGGGCCTCTACTCCGCAACCCTCGAGAACGGCATCGAGGCGCAGCTGGTCGCCGGTCCGCGCAGCATGATCCACCGCTACCGCTTCCCCGCCCACCCCAACGCGCGCGTCGTGGTCGACCTGTCGACGGGAGGGCTCACCATCCCCTACGGCGCGACCGTGCCGCTGCGCGCCCGTCTCGAGTCCGTCGAGCCTGGGATCGCGCAGGGCGAGATCGTCGTGGAGGGCGTGCCGCTCGCGATCTACGTCGAGTGCGACGCCGAGTCCTGGCGCCAGATGCTCTGGTACGACCGCCGCCTCATGCCCGCAGGCCAGCGCCTCGACCTCGACTCGATCCGCCCCACCACGCTGCGCAGCTTCGGGCTCATGTGGGCGGGACCGTCCGAGGAGGGACAGGCGGTCGAGCTGAGGATCGGCTTCTCGCTGCGCGGCGTCGAGCAGGCGCGCACGAACCTCCACGCTGACTTGGGCGAGCTGGGCACGTTCGACTCCCGGCTCGCCGGGACGCGCGAGACCTGGCGAGGACTGCTCGACGCGATCACGGTCGACACCCCCCACGCCCAGCGCCGGCAGGTCTTCGCGACGGCGCTGTACCACTCGCTCATCAAGCCGTGCTTCGCGCCCAACGAGAGCCCGTTCTGGCCCCAGAAGGGCCCCTTCGTCTTCGACGTGTCGACCATGTGGGACATCTACCGCACTCAGCTGCCCCTGCTCACGGCGCTGCTCCCCCACCGCGCGGCCGAGCTCGCCACCGCGCTGCTCAGCATCTGCGAGCAGGAGGGCAACCTGCCCATCGGCTATCGCATGGCGCGCGGCTCGGACCGCTTCAGCCGCCAGGGCAGCGCCCTCGCGCACACCCTGCTGTCCGACCTCGCGCAGCTGGGCATCTCCGGCATCGACTGGGACTGGGCGCTCGTCCACATGCAGACCGACCTGCGCCGCACCTACGGCGAGGAGTTCCTGCTGCAGGGACGCGCCGAGCCGCTCAGCCACACCCTCGACATCGCCTACGGCTACTGGTGCACCGCGCAGGTCGCGGGCCTCCTGGGGGACGATGCCCTGGTCGCCGAGTACGCGCCCCTCGCCGACCGCTGGCGCAACGCCTTCGACCCCGCCACGGGGCTCCTGGGCGCGTCCACGTACTACGAGGGCACGCGCTTCAACTACTCGTTCCGCCTGCTCCACGACATGGCCGCGCGCATCGCGCTCGCCGGCGGCGACGCCGCCTTCGTCGCGCTCCTCGACACGTTCTTCGGCTACGGGGCCGATGCCGTGGTCCAACCGGGTGAGCGGCCGAGCCCCGAGGAGATGGCGGCCGGCTACGGGCTGGGCCGCTTCGAGGGACTCAACAACGAGCCCGACATGGAGGCCCCGTGGGCCTACCACTACGCGGGGAGGCCGGACCGGACCGCGGAGGTGGTCCACGGCATCGTCCATCAGATGTTCGGGCCGGGACGCGGGGGACTGCCGGGAAACGACGACTCGGGCGGGCTGTCCTCGTGGTTCGTGTGGGCGTGCCTGGGGCTGTTCCCCGTCGCGGGCCAGAACCTGTTCCTGCTCCACCCGCCGGCGTTTGCGCGCGCCACGATGCGCGTCGCGCGCGGCGAGTTGACGATCGTGGCGGAGAACTTCGTCGAGCCGATCCCTGGCGGGCCGGTGCAATACGTGAGGTCGGTGACGTTCGACGGCGAGCCCGTCGAGGGCGCCTGGCTGGACGGCTGCGACGTCCACCGCGGCGGCGAGCTGCGCTTCGTGCTCGGCGACTCCCCGAGCGACTGGGGCCGCGAGCATCGTCCCCCCTCCCTGAGTTCATCGCCCGAGCCGGCACCCGTGAAGGAGGCATCATGACCCAGAAGATTCGCCGCAGGCTGGTCATCGTGGTCCGCGCGGATCCGGTGATCTGCGGGCATTCCGGCGAGGCGCGCAACCTCGCCGAGGTCGCGCTCACGCGCGGCTTCGACGACGTGCGGATCGTGACGTGGCCGCTGGACCGCCTCGAGGAGACGGGGCTGCCGCTCAAGCCACTCGACACCGTGCTGCCCTATTCGGCGGGCATCACGGTCGAGCGTCCCGGACCGGTGGGCGGCTACAAGATTCCCGACGGGCGCTACCTCGCGGGGATGGTGGGCCGGCTGGTCGAGCTGTTCACGGACGGCGTGCCCACGGTCGCGATGTCGCTCTACCTGCACCCCCACACGACCGCCGTCGCCGATGCGCTGCGCATCGCGCGCACCACGGGGCTGCCGGTCAACGTCACGACCATCGCCGAGGCGGTGGGCTCGGACATCACCGATGTGGTGCGCTCCGCGGTGGACCACGGCGAGTTCGGGGCGGCCGCAGCGGTGCTGTCGACGTACCTGTCGCAGGACGTGTGCGTCGCGGTGTCGCGGTACACCAAGGAGGTGATCGTGGCCTCGGCGGCGGAGCTCGACGCGGTGTACGGGACCTCATTTGCGGCGCAGTGCGAGGCACGGGTGCGCATCTCGTATCCGGCGATCGACACCTCGGCATACCTGGTGCGCGACGATTCCGAGACGGATCGCGTGCTCGCGGCGCGTGACCTCGCGCGCGGCCGCTACGTCCTCTACCTGTCGCGCCTCCAGCGTGCCAAGGGCGTCGACGACCTCATCCGCGGATTCGCGGCGGCGGAGTCGTGCGCGGACCAGACGCTCGTGATCGCGGGCCGCGGTCCCGACCTTCCGTACTTCCGCGAGGTCGCGGCGCGCTCCGCCGCGCGCGACAGGATCGTCTTCCTCGAGGACGTGGGCGACGACGAGAAGGCGCACCTCATGGCCGCGTGCTCCGCGTATGCGCTGCCGTCCCGTCCCGCTCCGGAGTTCACCGAGACCTTCGGGATCGCGCTGGTCGAGAAGATGCTCGCGGGCGGCGGGCCCGTCATCACGTGCGACACCGGCGGAATCCTCGAGGCGGTGGGCGACACCGCGGTAGTGGTGCCGCACGGCGACCCGTCGGCGCTGACGGTCGCGCTCAACGTGTGCGCGGCTGGGCTCGACGACGCCGACCGCGAGTGGTGGGAGCACCGCGCGCGCGAGCATGCGATGCAGTTCGACCGCGTCGAGGTATTCGACAGGCTGTTCGCGCTGCTCCCTGACAGGGCACGGGTGGGCGCGTAGCTGCTGCAGTGTCGTGGTGGGGGGTCGCCGCCTTCTGTCAGCCTCGGCACCGCCCGGGGACCAGCGGCGAATCGCACCAGACGATGCGCTAAGGCCGGATTCGGCCTGAGAATCACACCAGGCGATGCGCGAGACGCGGCGACCGGTTGCGGCGGCACGAGTTGCCTGGCACCGTGGCCTTCGACGCACACCGCATCCTGGGGGGAAGCATGCTCGACTCGTCCAAGAAGTGCCTCGGCTGGGGGATCGCCCTCGCCGCGGTGGGAACGATCGTCCTCACGTGGGGGACGAACCTCTACACCGCGGTCGTCGAGCGCATGGGCGCCAACGCCGAGGTCGGCGAGTGGGCCTTCTCCTTCATCATGACGCTCACCAGAAGCGCGGCCTTCCCCATGGCGGCGGCGCTCATCGCGGCCGCCATCATCATCGAGTCGCTCCGCCAGGTGGTCCGAGAGGCGATCGAGGCGCGAGCAAGCGCGCAGGACCCGAGCGCCGTCGAGGGTTGAAGCGCTACGCGGAAGCGGAGCGGCGGCGAGCGAGGATCGCGTCGAGCGACCCCGTGGTTGCGGGTGCGGCCTCGGGAGCGGCCTCACCCTCGACCGCGCGGTAGGACGCGGCGGCGATATCGCCGTCCTCGAGCGGTCGGGCCTGCCCCGGACGCACCTGCGCCTTGAGCGTGTACGACGGCGCGGGCATCTCGCGAGGGCTCCACGCCGCCGACTCCTCGGCGGTCCGGGCCACCGCGGGCGCCTGAGTGACCACGGGGGTCGGTGCGGGTGCCGCGAGCGGCGCAAGGTCCGCCGCGGTGACGATCTTGATCGCCTGGGTCGCGACGTCGGACGGCTGGGCGTCGCGTCCGGCGGCACGCTCGGCGCTCACCTGGCGCAGCGCCTGCGTCGCGGTCGCGGCGGCGCCCACCTCGCGGGCTACCAGCGCGATCCTGGCGTCGACGCGACGCTGAGCGGCGGCGGCGCGTGCGCCCTGCACGACGACTCCGGCCAACAGTCCGGTGGCGACCGCCGCCACGGCGGGGTGCACCACCCCGAAGCTCACGAGAATCCATGCGAGGGCGGCGAAGACGGCCGTTCCCAATGCGACGCGGGCACGCCGACGCGCACGAGCGCGACGCTCGGCGAGCACGCTCGCACGGTCCGCGCGCATCGCGATCAGCTGACGCTGCGCCGAGGTAGCGGCCTTGTCGATCGGGCCCGCGGGACGGGACATCGCGTCGGCGCCCAGCTTGACGATCGATGCCCTCGCGGCGCCGGTCACCAACAGGGGCACCTCGCCGGAGTCGGACGAGGCACGGGAGACGGGCTTCTCGAGACGCTCGGCGGTGGTCTTCACCACCCGCATCTCGGCAGAGAAGCGGTCCTCGGTGCGCACGAGCGCATAGTCCGAGCGCTCCTTGATCCGCTGGGGGATCACGTAGGCGAGCACCATGCCGAGGGCGATGATCGCGAGGAGTCCAGCGGGAGGCATGGCACGACGGTACGGCCGCCCGGCCCGCGAGCGCGGGAGGGTGCGCGGCGTGTCAGGCGCCGGTCTCCCAATATCGGCCGGTCCGCGGCTCGTCTTGAGTCCGGGCGAACACCACGTGGTCTCGCCAGGCACCGTCGATGTAGAGGTGAGAGCGGCGGATGCCCTCCTCCGTAAAGCCCAACTTCTCCGCGACGCGCCGGCTCGCGGCGTTCTCGGGGCGGATCGCGATCTCGATGCGGTGCAGCCCCGCCCGAAACCCGTGATCCGCGAGCAGCGCGGCAGCGCGGGTCGCGATTCCTCGACCCGCGTGGTCCTGCGCGATCCAGTAGCCGAGCGAACCGGCCCGCTGTGCGCCCCACTGGATCCCCGCGATCGCGACGCGGCCCACGAGGGCGCCGTCCACCTCGATCGCGAGCGGGATCGCCTCGAGCCGGCGCCGCTGCGCGCGCTCGAGACGCACGAAGGCGCGAAACGACATGGGCTCGTGACCGGCCTCGGGGGGAGCGGACGCCTCCCACGGCCTCAGCCAGTCACGGTTGGCCTCGCGCAGATCCATCCACGCGCGGGCGTCGCGCGCACGCAGGGGCCGCAGGCGCAGCCCCGAGGACTCAATCACGTCGGCGTCGCCCATGAGTCGTCCCACACTCAGTCGTCCCACACGGTGCACCGCAGGACGTCGCCCGCCTGTACGGCCGTCACGCCAGGCTCGACCCACGCGATGCCGTCGGCGTCTCCGAGCGCCGCGAGCGACACGCGGCCCGGCTCGCACGTCGGGGCCGCGGTCACCACGCCGCCGGAGTCCAGCCCCAGGCGCACCGGCACGGCCTGGGTGACGCCGGCGGGAGACGACCACCCACGGTCGAGGCGCGCCCGCACCGCGGGGCGAGCCACCTCCGTGAATCCGCACATCTGGCGCAGCGCGGGCCGCACGTACGCCTCGAACGCGAGCGCCGCGGCGGCGGGATTGCCCGGAAGGGCGATCGTGGGAACGCGCCGCGCGTCCTCCCCCACCATCGCGAATGCGTGACGAGACCCCGGCGCGAAGGCGAGCGAGACATCGTCCACCTCTCCCAGTTCGCTCAGGACCGCCACCACCGTGTCACTCTCCCCGTCGCTCAGCCCGCCCGTGACGATCACGAGGTCGGCGCGGACCAGCTGGTCCTCGAGCGCGGTCCGCAACGTCGCCGGATCGTCGGGGACGGGGCCCACGCGCGAGGCTCGTGCCCCCGCCGTGCGCGCGGCGATCGCGATGAGGTGCGCGGTCGCCTCGGGAACACCCGCGCGCGAGGTGCCGGGGTCGATCAGCTCCGAACCCGTGGCGACCACGACCACCCGCGGCACGGGACGCACCGTGAGACGCGCGCGCCCGATCGACGCGGCGAGCGCGACCTCACGGCCCCCGAGTCGACGCCCGGCAGGCACGAGGACGCGGCCCTCCGCGGCCCCGTGTCCCGCAGGCAGGACTCCACTGCCAGGGACGATGCCCCCCGCGAGCCCGACCCTTGCCGCACCGCGGTCGGTGGCCGCGAGCGGCACCACGGCATCCGCTCCGGCGGGCACCGCCTGCCCCGACGCGATCCGCGCCGCCGTCGCCGGCAGGTGACGCCGGGGTCCTCGGTCGGCAAACGACACCTCGTGCGCGACGGGCAGCACCACGGGCTCCGCGACGTCCGCGGCGCGCACCGCGTAGCCATCCCACGCGGCCACATCGAACGACGGCAGCGGCGCCGGAGCCACGAGCGGCTCGACGAGCGTGGCCCCCGCGGCGTCCCCGACGAGCACGCTGAGCTCGGGGATGGGAGCGAGCGCGGCGTTCACGGCTGCACGATGCTGGTCGAGGCTGCGCGTGACGGGCGGCGGACACATGGCTCGAGCCTAGGGACTTGCCCACAGTGGAACAAAGATTTACCGAACTTTGGCACAATGGTTCCCATGACGCCGATGTCCGAAGGTCTTCTTCGCACGCCCGAGCCGGACGAGGCGAAGGCCCATCTCCGGGCGACCATTCGACGCGAGAGGCTCCACAGGAGCGAACGCCGCCGCCACGAGGCCGCGGCGGCCTTCCGCGACCACCTGCTCGCGCTGCCCGCTATTCAGGAGGCGCGCTGCGTCTCCGTCTACGCCTCACGGCCGCACGAGCCGGGCACGGACCCGCTGATCGAGGAGCTCCACCGCCGCGGCGTGCGCGTCCTCATTCCCCTCCTCGGAGACGGGCTGCAGCGCGGCTGGGGCGTGTACCGCGGCGTCGAGGACCTGGTCGAGCGCGCCCCCGGCCGCCCGCCCGAGCCGAGCGGCGACTTCCTCCCGTCCGCGACCCTGGCGGAGGCCGACGTCATCGTGGTCCCTGCGCTCGCGGTCGACACGCGCGGCACGCGCCTGGGTCAGGGCGGCGGGTGGTACGACCGCGCGCTCATGGACGCGCGACCGGGCACGCCGATCATCGCTCTCGCGTTCGCAAACGAGGTCAGGGACGCCGTGACGGACCCGCTCCCGCGCGAGCCGCATGACCTCGGGGTCGACATGGTGGTGACACCCGAGGGGGCATTCGCTCTTCCCGCGTAGAATGTGCGCATGCCTACGTACTCCTACGCGTGCACCGCGTGCGACAACGCGTTCGATGCGGTGCAGTCCATCCACGACTCGGCGCTCACCGAATGCCCCGAGTGCACCGCCCCCGTGCGCAAGCTGTTCGGTTCGGTCGGAGTGACCTTCAAGGGCTCCGGCTTCTACCGCACGGACTCCCGTGCGGAGACCACCAAGGCGGCCAGCACCTCCTGAGGCGCGGCGCGCGCTCACCAGTGCGGCGGGCGCTCCCGCTTGATCTCGTCGTCACGGCTCGATCCGCCGTGTCCACCTCCCCAGCCCTCGTCGAGGTCCTCGCGCGAGCGCGTAGGGATCAGCGGGCGGCCCGTGCCCTGCCCGGCGGGTCGCAGCGGCGGGGGTGAGGGAAGGGACGATGCCTGGGTCGCCTCCGGTTCCGTCGCGGCGGGCGCGGCGTGCTCGGTCTCGAGTTCCAATTCCTCCTGCACGTCCTCCATGTCCTGCTCCTTCTCCTGGGTCGCCGACCGCTCCCGGGTCTCGACCTTGTCCGCAAGGATCTGCTCCGCGAGCAAGACCGAGATCCCCAGGGTGACGTCGGGGGCCTCGGCGGTAGCCGCGGGTGCGGCCGCGGGCTCGTCCGTGGCGACCCCGGCATCGTCCGCCCGCAGCGCGGGAATCGCGCCGGTGACGTCCGAGACGGCGTCCAGGTCGAACACCTCCTGAGCCGGCACCCTGACCGCGGAGGTCTCGACGCCCAGGTCGAGGCTGGGCTGCTCCCACACGAGGGGCTCGTGATATCCCTCGACCGCGTCGATGATCGACGCCACGGCGACCTCGGGATCCATGAAGACGTCGAGCGTCCACAGGGACACGACGCTCCAGCCGAGTGCCTCGAGGCCCGCGTACTGGTGGCGCATGCGGTCGCGCACACTCGCGGTGCCCACGCGCGCCGCCTCGTCGGTCACGACCGCGACCTTGTAGCCGCGATCGTGGCGACCGCCCACGACCAGCGGGATCGCGTCGGCTCCCGACCCGTAGCGCACGTGGACGGCGTAGCCGGCGGCGCGCAGCCGCGCCGCGACGTCGGCAAGCAGCCAGTCCCCCGGCGCGGGCTCGGGGCGCTCCGGCGGCACGGGCGCCGCGCGCTCCGCGAGTAGCAGCTCGCGCAGGCCCTCGACGCCGTCGGCGTCGCCACCCTCCGCGATCGCCGCCAGCTGGTCCTCGTCGAGGGCGCTGACCACGGTGAGGCGTTCGTGGCTGGCCACGATCCCCTGCGCGAGGGCGTGGGCTCCGCCCTCCTCGGACAGCACCCCGAGCCGCGCGGGCAGCGTGCCACGCGTATCGCACGCGTAGCCCAGCGTGAGGATCACCTCGTCGGCGTCGATTCCGGCGGCGTTGCCGAGAGTGACCACGGCGACCGACTCCGCGAGCCGTGCCCCCCGCTCGTCGAGAGCGTCGCGCAGCCGCGCCGCGTGGAGCTCGTTGCCCGCGACGATCACGAGGTCGCGCCGCGGCATCGCGTGGACCACGCGGTCGGCGTGGTCGAGCACCGCGGTGACCTCGGCGCGCGTGGACTCGACGGTGCGCTCCCCCGCCACCGGGGTCCCCGTCGCCTCGACCCGGATCACGCGCAGCGCATCGGGCTCACCCGCCGAGGGCAGCGAGCTGAGCGAGCGACCGTACGCGAGAGCGCCGAGCACCCCCGTGACGCGCGGGTCGCGCGGCTGCGGAAGAGCGTGCAGCGGCACGCGCGGGAGGAGGTGGGCGAACACGGCCACGGCGCTGCGGGTCGCGGACTCGGCGTCGCCGATCACCACCACCTGGCGCGCGCGGGCGAGCGTCGGAACCGTCTCGGCGAGCGCCAGCGACTCGGACGCGAAGACCACGGCGAGGTCGACGCAGCGCGAGGGTGGGGCGAGCCGCGACACCTGCTCGGCCGTCGCGACCGTGATGGGGCGCAGCGCGCTCACGAGCGGCTGGAAGTCTCTCCACAGGTCACGGTACGGGGCGTCAGCTCCCTCGACGAGCGTCGCGAACAGGTCCCGCGCGAAGTCGGGGTGGCGTGCGACGGCGATCCGCCTGCGCTCGGCGGCGGCGCGCATGAGCGGCCCCACGCGCGCGGCACCGAACTCGTGATCGCGGCGCAGGAAGCGCTCGACCACGCGACCCAGCGCGCCTTCCTCGGTGAGCCGGGGCTCCGCCGACACGATCGCGTCGAAGGCCGAGGCCCACCACGCGAACTCAAGGTCGCGTCGCACCTGCTCGGGCGACGCGTCGCGCGCGCGCAGCTCCGCGAGTAGCGTGCCCAGCCCTGCGGACTCGAGATCGCGCTCGACGGGCACCTCCTCGGCGGCCTCGAGCGTGCCTGGCACGCCCTCCGCCAGGCGCTCGAGCACCTCGCGCACGCGGTCCCACGGCTGATCGAGGAGGTCCTCCTCGCCCGCGACGCGCGTCACGGGCTCGGCGATCCTGCCCCACAGGCGGAGCACGCTGTCGATGCGGTCCGCGTACAGGTCGAAGTCGTTGGGCACCACGGGCCAGCCGCCGGCCGAGCAGTGCGCGCGCCAGCGCAGCGCCTGCGCGTGCGCCGCCACCAGGTGCTCGTGGAGGGAGTCCTTCGAGCGCCCAGGCCGCAGCAACTCGACCGCGCGGCGCCGGAGCGCGCGGCGGTCGCGGCGAGCAAGCTCACCCGCCTGCGGCGAGCCAGGAGGCGCTGTCGCGGCGACGAGGTCGTGCAGCGAGCGGTGAAACACCGCGGGCGAGAAGATCTCGAGGGTCTCGCGCAGATCCGTGAACAGCCCGACCTGGTCGGCCCACGCGGCGATCGTGGGGGGCTCATCCATGCCGGTCTCGTGCGCGGCGGCCTGCGCCTCGGCGCGCATCTTAGGAAGGTGGCGCACCACGAGCGTCGCGAGCGCCTCGTCGAGGCGAGCGCCCTCCGCGGGATCGTCCGTGACCTCGGACCACCAGGGGACGAGCGTCACCTCGGGCTCGGCGACGCGCGGCGCGGCCTCCTCCTCCGCCGGCGCGGCGGGGCGCAGCCGCTCGACCATCGCATGCGCGACGGACGCGAACCCATGCTCGGCGACCAGCGCGGCGGCCTCGCCGCCCAGCCGCTGCTGAGTCGCCGGCGCGGGCGACGTGGAGATGAGCCTCACGACGGCCTGGACGGCCTCGTAGGCGCTCACGTCCCAGGGACGATGCGAGCGGTGGAGCGCGTCGAAGCGCGCCTGCAGCTCGTGGCGGGCCGCCAGCAGGTCCTCCCCGCCGCGGCGGAGCGAGTCGTCGTCGACCTCGTCGACGCCCATCGTCATCGACGTGAGCAGGCGTCGCCTCGCGACCTCGTTCCACGACGCGACTGCGCCGGACACGTACGCGTCGGACACCCCCACCTTGTCGAGGCGCTTCGCGAGCGCGCGCACGGACTGCTCCGTGCCTCCCACGGCCATGACCGCACGACCCGACGCGGCGGCATCGGCCACGATCGCGGCGACCGTGCCCAGCGGATCCGCGCCCGGAGGCGCCTGCAGGAAGACCGAGCGCCCGGTCGCGATGAGGTCGAGCGCCGCGAACTCGATGTCGTCGAGGTCGCCCACGCCGCGTTCGGCGAACGGATCGCGGTCGCCCAGCGGGAAAGCGGGCAACGGCTGCGCGAGGAGGGCCTGCGCGTCACGATCGCCCGCGGTCGCGGCGAGGATGTCGGAGGCCCCGATCACGGCGTCCATCTCGTCGAGGTCGTCGAGGAGGCGCTGCTCGGGGTCGTCGAACGCGCCCACGAAGAGCCTGTCGACCACCTCGATGTCGGGGAATGCCGTGTCCAGCTCGCGGACGCGCTGCCACAGGGGCCGCGGATCGAACTCGACGCCGGGTCCCGCCTGCGGGGCGAGGCCCGCGAGACCCTCGCCGACGCCGCGCGCGCGGGCCTCGGTGAGGAACACCGGGTTGACCGCGACCTCGTCGAGCATCGTCAGCAGGACGTCGCCCTGGCGGGCGGGTTCGAAGTGCACGGGCCGCATGAGCAGCGGGAGCTCGCGGCGGCGGTCGTGCTCGGTCCACGACACGGTGCCGATCACCATGGCCGCGGTCCACACCCCCGTCGCGGCCTTGACGCGGTCGGCGCCCTCGCGGATCATGCGGATCCGGTGCAGCGCCTGCGCGTAGTGCTCGGGATCGCGCAGCAGCGAGGCGAGCGAGGCGGGCCGTCCCGCGAAGAGCGGAGCGAGGCCACCGGGGTGGGAGCCGCGCAGGTCGACAGTGGTCGCCTCGCTCAGGGCGAGGTCGCGCAGCGGAGAGACGCTCGCGAGCTGCTGCAGCTGCTCTCTCCACTCCTGAAGGGCCTCCGCCACGAGGGCGCGCCCGATGTAGTCGACCACTGTCCTACGGTAACGGTTCGGTCACGGCGCCCCTCCACACCACGCCGCCCGCGACCGCCGCATCGTCCCCCATCGGAAGCCCTCGCGGAGCCTGCCCGGACAAAGAGACAGTGCGCGCCGACTTGTGCAGCCGACACGCACTGTTGGCCTGATTGTGGGCCGCACCCCGCCCCCGCGTCAAACCGGCCGAGAGACCGGATGTGAACGCCACCATGGGAGGTCAGCGACGCCGGCGCAGCACCTCGCGCAGCGGGGGCACGTGAATGCCGTCGCGGGCCATGTCGGCGCGCGCGAGGCGGCGGTTGCGCAGCACTCCCGCGAGCCCCAGCGCCCACGGAATCGCGAGCGTCGCGAACGCGATCCGGTACTGGTCGAGCGTGTACGTGTCCGCGCCGGGAGGCGACACCAGCTGGAGCGTCACGCCGACGAGCAGGATCGACACGATGGTCGCGACAAATCCACCGATGTTCACGAATCCGGTCGCGGTTCCCAGCCGCTCCTCGGGGCTGAACGTTCGGGCGTAGTCCATCGCGATGAGCGACACGGGCCCGCCCGCCCCGATCACGGCCATGAAGAGGCACAGCTGCCACAGCGGGCGCGGCGTCGACGGGCCCAGCAGGGCGAGCCATGCGAGAGCGGTCGCGACGGCGGACGCGAGCACGAGCCAGCTGCGGCGCAACGGATGCCGGGCGGTGTAGATGCCCGCGAGGGGACCCGCCGCCATCTTGGCGAGCGTCACGACCGTGAGCAGCAGGCTCGCCTCCGCGGCGGACCGGCCCTGCGCCGTCACGAAGAACGGCACGCCCCACAGCAGCGCCATGGTGTTCGCGGAGAACAGCGACAGGAAGTGCGTCCAGAAGCCCAGCCGCGTGCCAGCGGGCCGGGTGGCCGCGCGGATCGCGGGCAGCAGCGGCTCGACCTGGCGAGGGGACGATGCCGTGGCGGAGGGCGCGCGCGCCGGCACGCCCGCCGCGGCGAGGGCCGCGAGTCCCAACGTCACCGCGGCGAGGGTCGCGAAGGCCACGGTCCAGCCCTGTTCGCGCAGCAGCCAGGCGACGGGCACCGCGGTGGCGAGCTGACCCGCCTGCCCCGCGAAGCCGGTCACCTGCACCAGCAGCGGGACGCGCCGCGCGGGGAACCACTGCGGGATGAGCCGACACGCGGAGATGAAGATGGGGGCGTCGCCCGCGCCGATCAGCACGCGCGCGAGGATCGCGAGGGGCAGGCTCGTCGTCACGGCAAGCAGTGCGGTGCCCGCCGCAATGAGCACCGCGCCGCCGATCATGACGCGGCGCGGCCCCCACCGATCGAGCAGTGCGCCCGCGGGGAGCTGCAGCGCCGCGTACGTCGCGATCTGCGCGACCGCGAGAATCGACAGCCACGTGGCCTCGATCCCGAATCGCTCGATCGCCTCGACGCCGGCGACACCCAGGGCCGTGCGGTTGACGACCGCGACGAAGTACAGCGCGATGCCTGCGAACAGCACGGCCCACGCGGCGCGGGCGCGCGCGCGATCAGGTGATGCGGCATCCGGGCGCGCGGCGGTCACGGTTCCTCCCTCGGTTGCGGTCACGCTACGGGCGTGGCGCGGCCTTCGCGCCGGACCTCGGACCCAGGGATGGCGTGCGGCAGGGCCGCACGACCACCGCGAGACGGGACGATGCGCGGGCGGGTGACCCGCGCATCGTCCCCCTGCGGTGGGCTACAGCGCGAACGCGGCCTCGAAGCCGGCGTTGATCGCGTCGCCCACCTTGGCGGGACGGACGCAGTCGCCGATAGCGACCACGCCCTCCCGGTCCGCGAGCGCCTCGACCAGGCGGGTGGCCGGCCGGACGCCGAATGCGGAGACCACCGTGTCGGCGGCGATGTGAACGGGCCCGTCGGGGCCGCCCACGGTCACGCCGGTGGGGTCCACCGCGGTCACGGTGTGGCCGGTCAGGAGGGTGATCCCGGCCTCCGCGAGGTCGCGCATGAGGGTGATGCGGTTGATCATCAGGAGGTCGGCGGCGATGCCGTCGGCCATCTCGACGATCGTGACGTCGTGGCCGTCCTGGGCAGCCTCGAGAGCGAAGTCGGCGCCCGACAGCCCGCCGCCGCACACGACGATCCGGTGGCCGAGTTCCGCGCCCAGGTGGGCGTCGATCACGTCCACCACGTGCTCGCCGTCGAGGCCAGGGATGGGCGGGGTGAGCGGGGTCGAGCCGGTCGCGAGGATCACCGCATCCGCGCCGTCGAGCTCGGGCGAGTCCGGGGCGATCTCGACGCCGGTGTGCACCGTCACGGGCAGGTCCCTCAGCTGGCGCTCCCACCAGAAGATCATCGAGCGCAGTTCCTTCTTGAACTCCGGGGTTGCGGCGGGCCACAGCACGCCTCCCAGCTGCTCGCCCTTCTCGTACACGTCAACCGTGTGCCCGCGCAGGGCGGCGACCCGCGCCGCCTCGAGGCCGGCCGGGCCGGCGCCCACGATCGCGACGCGCTTGCTCGCAGGCGCGGGGGTGAGGACGCGCTCGCGCTCGTAGCCGACCGCCGGGTTGACCGCGCATCCGAGGGGCTTGCCGACGAACGCGTTGCCCACGCACAGCTGGTTGCAGCGGATGCACGGGCGGATGTCCTCGCGGCGGCCCTCGGCGAGCTTGAGCGCCCACTCGGGATCCGCGATGAGGGCGCGGCCGATTCCGGCGAACTCCATCTCGCCCGCGGCGATCGCCGCCTCGGCGCGCTCGGGGGTGAGGTTGCCGCAGCCGAGCACGGGGATGGACAGCACCTCCTTCATGGCCGCCGCGGCGCCCATCATGCAGTTGTCGCCCAGGTAGTAGGGCGGGAAGACATAGTCCATGGCCTCGTACGAGCCCTCGTCCGCCATCATGAGGTCGAGGCCGGCCGACTCGAGCACGCGCGCGATCTGCTTCGAGTCCTCGGGCGTGCGCCCGCCCTCGTAGCGGTGGTCAACGCTGAGCCGGAAGCTCACGGGCAGGCCCGGCGCCCCCTCCTTGACGGCGGCGATGATCTCCGTCGCGAAACGGCAGCGGTTCTCGACGGAGCCGCCGTACTGGTCCTCGCGGCGGTTCCACTGGGGGGACATGAACTGGTCGATCAGGTAGCCGGTGTGGCCGTGGATGTCGATCGCGTCGATGCCAGCGGCCTTGCAGCGGGCCGCGGCCTCCCTGAAGCGCTGCACGATCACGGCGATCTCGTCCACCTCGAGCGCGCGGCACACGACTCCAGGAACGAGCCAGTGGGGGTTGTCGGACGCGGAGATCGGCGGACGCGCGGGGTCGACGTTGTTGATGTTGCGCCCCAGTCCCGCGGTGAGCTGGACCGAGATCGCGCCGCCGTGCGCGTGCACGGCCTCGGCGAGCTTGGTGAGTCCAGGAATCGCGGCGTCGGAGTCGACGCGGCCGAGCCCCTCGTTGATGACCTCGTAGTCGTCGGTCACGGCATTGATGCCCGTCACGACCAGCCCCGCGCCACCCTTGGCGCGCTCGGCTTAGTAGGCGATCTCGCGGTCCGTGAGGTGGCCGTCGTGGTCACCCATCGCGGTGCCCATCGGGACCATGATGACGCGGTTGCGCAGCTCAAGGTCGCCGATTCGACCGGGCTGCAGGACGTGGGAAAAGGCGGTCGACATCGTTGGCTCCTTCGGATGGGGGACAGTCCATCCACTAATGAGCGTATGTCTATTAGATGGTGGCGCCGCGGGACGAAGGTCACCCTGCGCCCACTCGCGGCTCCGCCACACAAGCCCACTCGCGGCTCCGCCACACCGCGCCCACTCGCGGCTCCGCCACACCGCGCCCACTCGCGGCTCCGCCACACCGCGCCCACTCGCGGCTCCGCCACACAAGCCCCCCCTGCATCGGCCCTCAACCGCCCTCTTGGGCGCGACACGCCGGCGACACGCCGAGGCCCGTGTGGCGGAGCCGCGAAATCGTGTGGCGGAGCCGCGCAGGTGAGGAGGCGGCTAGGAGGCCGGCGGCACCAGGGTCGGGTCGTCGAACAGCGGCAGCAGCCCGTGTCGCGCGGCACCCACGAGGCCCGCGCGCCTGCCGAGTCGGCCGGACTCGACGGCCACGGGCGCGAGCTTCTCGGTGCGCGGAGCGAGCTGCATCTGGATGCCGGGCTCGATCCAGCGCCTCATGCCCGCCAGGTATCCGCCCAGCACCAGCGTGGTGGGGTTGATGACGTCATAGACCGAGCGCATTCCCGCGCCCAGGATGTCGCCCGCGCGCAGCGCGACGTCGACCGCGCGCTTCTCCCCGCGGGTCAGTCGCGCGCGGAATTCATCCATGGCCGCCTGACGGCCCGCGAGCTGCGCGTGATCCACGAGCCGCGCCGACGTCAACAGCGCGTCCGGGCCGATGTACGCCGACAGGCAACCGTTCGCTCCGCAGTGGCACGGCCGCCCGCGCCAATCGACCGTGACGTGACCCAGTTCGCCGCCAAAACCGCGACCGCCGGTGAGAATGCGCCCGTCCGCGATCACGCCGCCGCCCACTCCTGCCGCGATGCTGGCCTCGACATAGAGCATGACGCCCGGACGCGGCAACGGCAGCGCGAAGTGCTCCGCGAGCGCGGCGGCGTTCGAGTCGTTGATCACCTCGAGCGGCAGCTCCGAGGGCACCCCTGCGGCGCGGATGAGCTCGACGAGCTCAAGGTGACCCCACCCGAACTCGACCGAGTCCGCGATCCGGTTCTCGTGGCTCACGGGCCCGGGGACCGTCACGACACACGCGAGGAGCAGCCCGCCGTGATCCGCGGCGATGCCCTCGGCGCGCGCCACGAGGCCGGCGACGGCGTGCGCGACATCGCCCGGTTGACCCCATGCGAGCGTCACGGAGCGCGAGGCAGAGTCGAGCAGCACCCCGGCACTCGAGTGCACCTCCGCGGTCACCCGGGTGCGTTCGATGCGGACCGCCAGCGCCAGGCATCGGTCGGGCACCTGCTCGACCATGACGCGCGGGCGCCCGCGGCCGCGCGCCTCGGCGCCGCCGCCGCGCACGTCGCGCACCAGCCGCCTGCCCGAGAGATCGGCCAGCAGATTGGTGACCGAGGCGGCCACCAGCCCGGTCGACTGCTCGATGTCCTTGCGCGTGAGGCTGCCGTGGTCACGCAGCATGCGCATGACGATGCCCAGATTGTGCGCACGCAGCGTGTGAGGATCGGCGGCGGCGGACGCGTCGAGGTGTGCGCCGACTCGGGCCGCGGCGCCGCGGCCGGACTCCGGCACGATTCCCATGGTGTGCAAGGGTACGCGCGCGCGGCTCACCTCAAGACGAGCGGCGCCTCCTCGAACCCGCCGAGCGGCGGCATGGAGCGGACGCGAGTCCGCTCGGAATCGACCGCGATCTCCGAGGTGCGTGCGAGCACCTCGCGCACCAGGACCCGTAGTTCGAGGGTCGCGAGGGGCCGTCCCGGACAGACGTGAGGGCCGATGCCGTAGACCAGATTGGCGTCGCGGTTCGCCTTGGGGGCGAAGGCGTCGGGATCGCCGAACGCCGCGGGGTCACGGTTGGCCGCGGTCCAGTTGACGATGACCACGTCTCCCGCGGCGATCTCGTGTCCGGCGAGCGACGTGTCGACGCTCGCGCGCCTCCTGTTCGCGAGGAACGGGTCATCGATGCGCAGGATCTCGTCGAGGATCGCGTCACCTTCGGCGTCGGAGACTCCCGACCGGAGGCGCGACTGAAGTGGTGGGTGGTCCGCGATGTACGTGAGGATCACTCCCGCGCAGAGCGCCATGGACCCGAGGTCGCCGCCGGTGAAGTTGCGCAGGATCGACGTGACCTCGGGATCCGTGAGTGGCTCACCCTCCACGCGCACGCGCAGCAACTCGGTGGTGACGTCGTCCGGGGCATCGGTGCCAGCAGCGCGGCGCTCCGCGGTGAGGCGCGTGATGATCGCATCGAAGCGCTCGGCCACGGCAGCCGTGCGCCTCGTGTCCCTGGACCGGGTCGCGGCGTGGTTGTCGGCCATCCACGCGAGGAGCTCCTCCTCGAGGTCGGCGGGCCAGCCCAGCCACGCGCACTGCGCGCGGACCGCGAAGCGCGCCCCCAAAGCGACCGCGTCGACGCGAGCGGGCAGCGCGATCTCAGCGACCAGCGCGCTCGCGACGCGCGCGATGCGCGGCTCGAGGTCACGCATGCGCGCCGCCTCGAAGAGCGGGTCGATGGCGCGCCGCACCGCGGCGTGGCGAGGGCCGTCGAGGCCGTTGGGCACCTGCAGGAAGCGCGACACCGCGTTCGAGTACAGGTCGGAGCGCGACGCGACCTCCACGGCGGCTGCGTGACCAAAGACCGTCCACCCGCCACCCACGCGCGGCGCGACCGGGCATCGTCCACGCGCCTCGTCATAGACGTCGCGCGGGTCCCTCCCCTCGGTGGCGAGATGCGGGTCCCACGGCTCGTGTTCGAGATGACGGTGCGGCATCTCGCCATCCTGCCACCGTGCCGTCACGCCGAGCCCACCGGCACCAGGCTGAACGCGCCCTCGTCCTCCTGGGCGTTGTGGAGCTTCAGCACGGCATACAGCCCGTACAGCATGCGCCGCAGCTCGACCACGTCCTCCGCGGTCGCGCCGCCGTCGACGGTGTCGAGGAGCCGTCTGACGCGCGCGACCTGGTGTTCGATCTCGGCATGCGTGCGGCTGAGCGCAGCGACGGCCTCCGTGGAACCGAGCGCGCGCGCGACCACGGGCACCAGCCGCTCCTCGTCCGCGCGTTCGTGCGGCAGCAGGTCGCTCTCGAGGGACGCGACCAACGCGCGGGCGTCGCCGAGATCGGGCCTCGCGCTCGTCAGGGCATCCGCCACGCTCGCGACGCTCTCGACGAGCGGCGCCAGGGAGTCGTGCTCGACGCGCAGCGAAGCGAGGGTCGCACGGTCCTCGGGAGACAGCACGATCGAATGCATGCGCGTGGGCACCACCGCGCGCAATGCGATCGCGATCGCGAGCAGGTCGATTGCCTCCTGGAGGGCGGCACCCGCGGTCGGCGACAGGTATCCCAGCGCCGCGGCGATCATCGCCACCAGCGACAGCCCCATGCCGACGGCGACGGCCTGCAGCGCGATTCGGCGTGAGCGACGCGCGATCAGCATCGCGTCGGCGAGCGCGTCGACACGATCGACGGTCAGCACCACATCCGCGGCCTCCGACGAGGCGGTGGATCCGCGGGCGGCGAGGGCGACGCCCACGTCGGCCGCCGCGAGCGCGGGGGCATCGTTGATGCCGTCCCCCACCATGACGGTCGAGCCGTGTGCCGCCTCTCGCTCAAGCGCGGCGAGCTTGTCCGCCGGCGTGCATTCGGCGAGCACCGCGTCGACCGCCACGATGCGTCCCACCATCGCCGCGACGTCGTCGCGGTCTCCCGTCGCGAGCACGATGCGCGAGACCCCCACGGCGCGCAGCGCACGCACCATGCGGGGCGCGTCGGGGCGAATGGGGTCGTGCAGGAGCAGCGCCGCCGCGACACGGCCGTCGAGTTCGACGAGCGCCGACATCGACCCGTCCAGGTCGGCCCGCCTGCGCACCTGGCGCGTCCACGCGTCGGGGCGCTCCCCCACGATCCACGACGGCCGACCCACGCGCACGCGCCGCCCGTCGACCGTGCCCGCGACGCCCTGGCCGTGAATCTCCTCGGCCGCCTCGGGCAGCTCGAGCGCGAGGCCGCGCGCACGCGCCGCCTCGACGATCGGACCCGCGAGCACGTGGGCGCTCACCTGCTCGAGCGAGGCCGCGAGGCGCAACGCCTCGTCGGCCGTCGCCTCACGCACGAGCACGTCGGTGAGCGTCGGGCGGCCCCGCGTGAGCGTTCCCGTCTTGTCGAAGACGACGACGCGCGCCCGCGCGAGTCGCTCGAGCGCGCCGCCACCCTTGATCACCACGCCCATCCGTGCCGCTCGCGACAGGCCGGACACGATCGCGATGGGGGCGGCGAGCAGCAGCGGGCACGGCGTCGCGACCACGAGCACCGCGACCGCCCGCACGGGATCGCCCGCGGCCCACCACGCGACACACGCGAGCACGAGCGTCAGCGGAACGAACGCGATTGCCCAGCGATCCGCGGCGCGCACGAACGGAGCGGAGGACGCCTGCGCCTGCTCCACGAGGCGCACCAGCGCCGCATAGGTCGACGTGGACGCCGTCGTGGTCGTGACGATCTCCACCGGCGCGCCGACATTGACCACTCCCGAGCGCACGTCGTCACCCGCGGGACGCGCGACGGGCATCGGCTCACCCGTGAGCGCGGCCTCGTCGAATGTCGAGGCGCTCACGACGCGCCCGTCGACGGGCACCACCTCGCCGGGGCGCACCAGCAGGCGTTCCCCGACCCCGACATCGTCCACCGACACGTCGACGATGCCGCCGGGCGTGACGCGTCGCGCGGTGCGCGGCGCGCGCGCGGTGAGCAGGCTCAGCTCGCGACGCGCGCGGGCGTCCGCGCGTGCCTCCAGGACCTGACCCGTGGCGAGCATGAGGGTGATGATCGCGCCAGCGAGGGGCTCGTCGACCCACAGCGCCCCCGCGAGCGCGAGCACGGCGATGACATCGACCGTGGGGCGGCGGTGGCGGGCGGCGTCCACGGTCGCCGCGAGAGCGAAGGCGAGCCCCAGCAGGGCTCCCGCGATCCACGCCGAGCGCGCCGCTCCGGAGAGCCCCGCCCACCACGCGAGCCCTCCCCCGGCCAGCAGCGAGGCCGAGGTGACCAGCACGATCATCTCGAGGTGGCGCCTGAACCAGCGGCTCATCTGTCCACGGTAGGACGGCGACGCCGGCTCGCGGTGGGACGAAGGTCGCTCACCTGTGCGCGCGCGAAGCGCAGCAACGGCAGCGAGGCGAAGATCCGCACGTGGTCGGCGAGGCTCGCCTCGCCGTCGAGGAAGCGCAGCGTGCGGGCCGGCGGGTGAGCCGTGAGCATCGCGGCGAAGGCCTCGCGCACGGCGTCGGGATCCGCGCGGATCACCCGCAGCAGCGCGGCGTCGAGCAGCCGAGGCCAGCGCTCGGGCGCCGCGGCGCGACGAGGGTCGCGTTCGGCCACGAGCCGCCGCGCGATCCCCTCGCTGTGGCGCTGGATGCGCGCAAACGCGTAGCCCGTGCTCGCGCGCACCATTCCGGCACGCGCCCCGATGGGGACGATGCCCCCGCCGGGTCGGGCGGACGCGTGGGCGACGAGCGGGATGAGGCCCTCCTCGCGACCCGTGACGCGCGCGTCGGGCAGGGCGAGAGTGTCGCGCAGATACGTGGCGAGCTCGGCCTCGTGGCCGCCGCGAACCCGCCCGCGCGCGCCAGGGTGGACGAAGACGGTGCGCTCGACCAGCGCCGTCCGCGGCGACGACGGCAGCACGTAGACGAAGGCGACGCCGTCACGCTGGCCGGTGCGGAAGTCCATGAGGGTCACCGCGTCCCCATCGAACACGTCCCGATCGGATTCGACGTGGAGTCCCAGGAAGTCGAGATGAGGGGCCGACCGCGGATCGACCCGGGTGGCGCCGGGGCCCACGCTGTCGAAGACCCACGGCGCCCGCAGGCGCGTCACGCCGCCCCGCGGCATGTCGACGGTCACGACCCCGGCATCGTCCTCCTGCGCGATCCCGAGCGCGCGCCCGGCGACCCGCACGCCGCCGTCCAGCTCGGCCAGCGCGGCCTGCGCCGCCTCGGCGAGCGCGAAGCCGGTGATCGAGAGATACGTGTGGGGAGCGAGAGGGGCGTGGCGACGCCACGTGGGACCGGCCGCCTCAAGGTGGTGGAAGCGAGCGGTGGCGTGTGCGTCGAGCAGGCCCGCTCCGCGACCCCACCACGCCCACGACCGGTGTGCGTGCGGGTGGTCACCGTCGTCGACGATCGCGAGCCGCCCGCGCCAGCCGGCGTGTGCGAGATGGCACACGAGCGACAACCCCGCGGCGCCGCCTCCGACGATCACGGCGTCGAAAGACTCGGCGTCGACGGCATCGGCGTGGTCGCGTGACGTCACCGCCGTCTCCCCCCGGTCGCTCGGCGGCAGTCTCGCAGCGGCCGCGCGCTCGCGACAGTGCCCATGGTCCCGGTGACTACCCGCCCCAGTCGCTGGCCGCAAGGCTGGCCCACAGCGGACGCTCCGGATCGTTGGTCGAGCCCTGATACGAGTACACCGCAACCGAGCCGAGCCGAGCGTCCGCGAGGCCCACCTGGGTGAGCGCGTCGCGCGGCGAGTTGAGGTAGCCGGCGATCCCCGGCACCACGGGGGTGCCCGTGCGGCGCTCGAGTCCCGCCTGGTAGTCGAGCCAGCGCCGCAGCCACGCCGACTGCTGGGCGTCCGCCTCGCGGAAGTAGTCCATGGGCATGAGGACATCGACCAGGTCGCGCTCGGCCCAACCCTCCCAGTCCTGGAGCGCCTCGCGGAACGCGGCCGTGTCCTCGAAGTCCCGCACGGACGACCCACCCGGCCCGTCCCCCCACGCGATCACCGCCGCCGAGAGCACGGCGTCGCTTCCCGCGGCATCGATCGCGCGGCCCGCGTCCGCGACGAGCGCGTCGACCTGGGCGCGGCGCCATCGCGACCACGCGGCGTCGTCCGGCGCGGGCGTGGCCGTGGTGCCCGTCGCCTCCCGATAGCGCGCGAGTGCACGCGGGTGATATCCGTGGCGCTGCGAGGCGTAACGGACGTAGTCGAGGTGAATGCCATCGACGTCGTAGTCCTCGGCGATCTCGCGCACGACGGCCGCGACGTGCTCGCGCACCTCGGGAAGCGCCGGATCCAGGTACTCGGTCCACTCGCCGTCGACCGTGCGCGTGACCCATCGGTCGCGCTCGGGCGCCGCAAGTCCGTGCTCGGCGGGCAGCCAGCCGGCGGGGGCGGGAAGGCCGTCGTATGCGGCGTGCCAGGTCGGGGCGACGGGAATCCACGCGTGCACCTCGAGACCCGCCGCATGCGCCTCGGAGATCAGCGTAGCGAGCACGTCGAGACCCGGTTCGAGAGCGGGGTCCGGCGTGCGGGGCAGGACGTCCGAGTCGTAGTACGCGTCGTGGCGGCGCACCACCTCCGCGACGATTGCCGTGGCACGCGCGCCGTCGAGCCGCTCGACCACCCGCGCGATGCCCTCGCGAGTCTTGAGCGACCCGTCGAAGAGGTGGACCCACACCGCCCGGTCGAGGGTGGCGGGCGCGGGCGGCTGGGGCGCTGGTGGCTGGGGCGCCGGCGGTGTGGGGGTAGGCGTCACGCGCGGGGCGGCGGTCGGGGTCGGCGTAGTGCTCGGGGCGACGATGCCGGTCGGAGTCGCGGACGGCCCGTGCGTCGGCAGGGGGTCGGGTATGGAGGTGGGTAGCGGGGTCTCGGTGACGCCGCCGCTCGGGGCCGCGCTCGGGACTGGCTGCGAGCCACCGGAGCAGCCCGTCGCCACCATCATCGCGGCGAGCATGCCGACAAGCCATCGTGGCCAGCGACGCCGCCGCAGGCGCCTCATCACCGGACCTCCTCGACGAGATCACTCTCAGTCTACGAGCGTGGAGACGACACCGCAGAAGTGCGCCTGGACAGATTCGAACTGTCGACACCCGCTTTAGGAGAGCGGTGCTCTATCCCCTGAGCTACAGGCGCCGGGGTGACCGCACCAGGGTACCCGCTCGCGCATCGGCCTAGAACAGGTGGTGGACGTGCTCCCTGCAGAAGCGGTCGTAGATGTCCTCGAGCGCCGCCATGGTCGCGGCCGGAAGCTCGGGGAACTCCGCGGCTTCGGCGTTGGAGCGCGCTTGTGAGGGCTTGGAGGCGCCGGGGATCATCGTGGCGACGCCCACCTGCGCGAGCCAGCCGAGCGCCATCTGCGACGTCGCCCAGCCCTCGGGGGTGAGCGCGGCGACCTCGCGGGCAGCCGCCACTCCCACCTCGAACGGGATGCCGGAGAACGTCTCGCCGATGTTCATCTTGGCGCCGTCGCGGTTCCACGTCCGGTGGTCCTCGGGCGCGAACGTCGTGTGCTCGTCGTACTTGCCCGACAGCAGCCCCGATGCGAGCGGCAGGCGCGCGATGATCCCGACACCCTTCTCGCGCGCCTCGGGAAGCACTCGCTCAAGCGGCTTGCGGCGGAAGATGTTGACGATGATCTGAATGGTGGCGAGGTCGGGCTGCTCGAGCGCCGCGAGGGCCTCGTCCACCAGCTCGACGGACACGCCCCACCGCGCGATCCGCCCCTCCTGCTGCAGCGTGCGCAGGTCGTCGTAGACGCGCTCGTCGCCGAACACCGCCGTGGGCGGGCAGTGCAGCTGCACCAGGTCGAGGGTGTCGACGCCCAGGTTCTCGCGCGAGCGGTCCGTCCACGCGCGGTAGTGGTCGAGCGTGTACTCCTCGGGGGTGTGCGGGTTCGCACGCCGGCCCATCTTGGTGATGACCGTGAACTCGCCGCGGTCCGTGCGGCCCGCAAGGAACCGCCCGATCGCCTTCTCCGAGCGGCCGTCACCGTACACGTCCGCCGTGTCGAAGAGGCGCGTTCCCGCGTCGGCGGCCGCCGCGAGCACCTCCTGCGCGGTCTCGTCGCCGACGGTGGCCCAGTCGCCACCCAGTTGCCACGTTCCGAGTCCCACCAGGGAGATCTCGCGTCCAAGATTCGGCACCGTTGTCGTCCTCATGGCTCCACGGTAGCCCGGTCCGGGAGCACTCAACGCCACGTCGGGACGCGAACCGGGGGATGCGGGGACGATGCCCGGGCCCACACACGACGAAGGCCGCCACCCGGGAGGGTGACGGCCTTCGTGGGGCGTGCGCGATCAGCCGGTGACGCGGACGTAGATCGGGTTCGACTGCCAGATCGGGCGGAACTGGATGGTCTTGCCGGGACGCGGCGAGTCGATCTGCAGGTTGGGACCCGCGTAGATGCCCACGTGGCCGGGCGACACAATCAGGTCGCCGGGCTGGGGGTCGGAGACTCGCGTGCCCACGTTGTAGTACGCGCCCGACGAGCGCGGCAGCGAAATGCCGAAGGCCCGATAGACGTACGACACGAATCCTGTGCAGTCAAAGCCGGACGGGGTGCTCCCGCCCAGGACGTAAGGCACGCCCACGTACTTGGCGGCCTCCGCGATGATCGCGGATCCGGAGATCGCGGCCTGCACGTTTGCGGACGGCTGGACCGTCTGCGTCTTCGCGACGGCCGTGGCTCCGCTGGAGGAGGACGAGGAGGCGGGGGCCTCCGCGACCGGCTCGGGCTCGGGCTCGGGCGGGGGCGGGGGCGGCGGGACCTTGACCTGCACCGTGGGGGTGTCGATCGTGTAGTCGCCGGCCTCCTCGTCGGTGGTGAGCGCGGGGATCGCTGCCACGTCGGCGGTGTAGGCCGAGGCGACGTCGACTCCGGTGTCAGTCTCGAGGGGTTCAGTGGTGACCAGGGCGGCCGCGGCGGCACCGGTCAGCGGGACCACGACAAGCGCTGCGCCCGCTGCTGCGGCCACGGCGCGCGTCTTGGCGCGCATGTATCCGTACTTCAAATTTCCGTTCCTTCCGCGCCGTCTGCGCGTCGATGTTTCTGTGCCCCGCCGCTCGCGTCATCTTCGAGCGTGTCCTCTTGTGAGGGGCACCGCGGAGTAAGTCTCCTTGCCTTGAAGGCCGTCGTTGTTACCGAAAATTTATCAAACATCCTCAAGAAGGCAAGCCGAAGATGTGACGAGCGTGCTCGCGGCCCATCACGAGACCGCCCTGAGTGCTCGTGATACCCACCCCGGCATCGGCCGGCGCGAGGCGCACGATCGCGCCTGGCAACACGCCGTTCTCGACCATCACCGCTAGTAGATCGAGGTCCGCCTGCGGGTGCTCGCCTATCCTGGTGAGTGTGACATCCGTCACACCGGCGTCGAGAAGGTCCGTCACGCGCCCCTCTCCGGCCGAGCGAGCTCCCTCGACGACACCGAGCTCGGCAAGCCCGGGAATGGGGTTGCCGTAGGGCGACACGGTCGGGCTGTCGAGGAGTTCGAGGAGGCGCCGCTCGACCCGCTCGCTCATCACGTGCTCCCAGCGGCACGCCTCGTCGTGGACGTGCGCGAGGTCCAGACCGATCACGTCGGTGAGGAGCCGCTCGGCGAGGCGGTGCTTGCGCATGACGCGCATCGCGACCTCCTCTCCGGCGGGCGTGAGTTCGAGATGACGGTCCTCCGACACGACGACGAGACCGTCACGCTCCATGCGCGCAATGGTCTGCGAGACCGTGGGCCCGGCGTGACCGAAGTGCTCGGCCAGCCGGGCGCGCATGGGCGTCACGCCGTCCTCGATCAACTCGTAGATAGTCCGCAGATACATCTCGGTCGTGTCGATGAGGTCGCTCATGACGAATAGCGCCCCAGGCCCAGGTAGCGCCAACCTGCCCCGATCCACGACTCGGCGGGGAGGCAGTTGCGGCCGTCGATGACGGTCGGCTTCGCGACCACGTCCTTGAGCGCCACGGGGTCGAGCGTGCGGAACTCCGACCACTCGGTTGCCACGATCACGACATCCGCGTCCGCGCACGCCTGCTGAGCGTTGTCGGCGAAGTGGAGGGTCGGCCACACGGCGGCGGCGTTGGCCATCGCCTCGGGGTCGAAGACCCGCACGTCGGCGCCGCCCAGGTGCAGACGACCAGCGATGTCGAGCGCGGGCGAGTCGCGCACGTCGTCGGAGTTGGGCTTGAAGGCCGCACCCAGGACCGCGATGCGGGCGCCCTTGAGCGAGCCGCCCGCCTCGCGCGCGGCAAGGTCGACCACGTGATCGCGGCGGCGCAGGTTGACGTCGTCGACCTCGCGCAGGAAACGCAGCGCCTGGCCCGAGCCGAGCTCGTCGGCGCGCGCCATGAACGCCCGAATGTCCTTGGGCAGACAGCCGCCGCCGAAGCCCAGTCCGGCACCCAGGAACTTGCGGCCGATCCTCTCGTCGTAGCCGATCGCATCCGCGAGGTCGGCGACGTCCGCGCCCGTCGCCTCGCAGACCTCGGCGACCGCATTGATGAACGAGATCTTGGTCGCGAGGAACGCGTTGGCGCTGACCTTGACCAGCTCCGCGGTCGCGAGGTCCGTCACCACGATGGGCGTGTCACGGCTGAGCGCGTCGGCATACACCTCGCGCGCGACCTCCTCGATCCGCCCCGGGTTGTCCTTGTCGACACCCAGCACGAGCCGGTCCGGCCGCAGCGTGTCCTCGACGGCAAAGCCCTCACGCAGGAACTCGGGGTTCCAGCCCAGCTGGGCCTCGCCCCCGACGGGGGCGAGCTCCCTCACGCGCGCCGCGAGGCGAGCCGCCGTCCCCACAGGGACGGTCGACTTGCCCAGAATGACGGCGGGCCGGGTGAGCCGCGGCGCAAGGGTCTCGATGACCGCGTCGACAAAACTCATGTCGGCGGCGTACTCGCCCTTCTTCTGGGGCGTCCCCACCCCGATGAAGTGGACGTCGGCGAACTCTGCCGCCTCGGCGGCGTCCGTCGTGAAGCGCAGCCGACCCGAATCGACGTGCTTCTTCAGCAACTCGGGCAGGCCCGGCTCGAAGAACGGGACCTCGCCTCGCTGCAGGCGCTCGATCTTCGCGGGGTCGATGTCGACGCCGATGACCTCGTGTCCGAGCTCGGCCATCCCGGCCGCGTGGGTGGCACCCAGGTAACCGGTGCCGAAGACGGAGATACGCAGTGACATGCGCCCAGGGTATCGGCCCCGGTCAGCGGGTGGGAGACGGCACCTCCACCACCACCGCGACGCCCGTGGACTCAACCTCGATCTCGCCCTCGGCGGCGGCCACAAAGACCGCCTCGCCGCGGGCGAGTTCTACCTCCTGGCGGTGCGTGCGCAGTCGCGAGGTGCCGGCGAACGTGAGGACGATGCGCGGGCCGGCGGGGAAGGTCGCTGTGCCGTGCTCAACCAGAGAGAGGGCGTACTCCTCGACCGGTGCGATGTAGCGCGCGACGGGCCCCTCGATGTGAGGGATGACACGCGGCGGCGGGGTCGGCGTGCCGTCCGTGAGCGCGATCAGCAGGTCCACGTCGATGGGCTTGGGCGTGAGCCCCGCGCGCACCACGTTGTCGGAGTTGACCATCACCTCAAGGCCCAGCCCCGACTGATACGAGTGGATGACCCCCGCGCCGGTGAAGCACGCCTCACGCGGCGCGAGGTGGACCACGTTGAGGGCGACGGCGACAAAGGCGCCCGGATCCCACGGGTATTGGCGTGCGGCGGCCGCTGCGATCGCGAGCGTCTCGGGCGCGCCGGGCGCCTCTCCCGCCGCGATGAGGGCGTCGATCGAACCGGCGGCCTCGGGGTCGTGCAACACCTCGGCGACGTAGTCGCGCAGCGCGACAGCGGGCTCCGTGCCCGCGTCGAGGAGGAGCGTCGCCCACCGGCGCGTGAGGGGAGTGCCGATCGTCACGAGGTCCCGCGCGACGGCGGCCACGGGCCGGAAGCCCGTGAGCAGCGTCATCGGCGTGAGCGCGACCACCATCTCGGGCTTGTGGAGCCGGTCCTTGAACGTGCGCCGCGGATCACCCATGGGCGTGCCGCGGCGGTCCTCGTCCGCATAGCCCGCGTGAGCCTGGTCGAGGGTCGGGTGCACCTGCAGCGACAGCGGCCGGGCGATGGCCAGCACCTTGAGGAGGTACGGGAGGCGCTCCCACCGCGTCGAGTGCTCGTCCCCCAACATCGCGCGCGGGTCGCTTGCGATCACGGCATCGAGGGGAACCGCAGCGGCGTGCGGATCGACGCGAGCGAGCGCCGGCGCGGACGCGTGCGCCCCCCACCATGCCTCGGCGACGGGCTCCCCGGACGGCTCGCAACCCACGAGGGACTCGATGACGTCGGTCATGCCCCACGCATAGCGCTGAAGGGCGGGTTGCAGGCGGTACACGCCCGCCATGATGCCAGTACCGGCGCCATTACAGTGATGCCATGACGGACATCATCGAGATTCCCGCGCACCTTCTTCCGCAGGACGGCCGCTTCGGATCGGGCCCCTCGAAGGTCAGCGACGCCCAGATCGCGGCGCTCGTCGCGAGCCAGCCGGGCGTGCTCGGCACGTCGCACCGCCAGCCGCCGGTCAAGAATCTCGTCGGTGACATCCGTGCGATGCTGACCGAGCTCTACGCGCTGCCCGAGGGCTACGAGGTCTTGCTCGGCAACGGCGGATCGACGCTGTTCTGGGACGCCGCGGCGTTCTCGCTCGTGCGCGAGCGCGCTCAGCACTGCGCGTTCGGCGAGTTTGGCAGCAAGTTCGCCAAGGCGACCGACTCCGCACCCCACCTCGCGGCCTCGAGCATCCTCACCGCCCCCGCGGGCGAGATCGTGCTGCCGCGCGCGGAAGACGGGATCGACACTTACGCGTGGCCGCACAACGAAACCTCGACCGGCGCGATCGCCCCCGTCGAGCGTCCCGCGGACATCGGGGACGCGCTGACGGTGGTCGACGCGACGTCCGCGGCAGGCGGAGTGCGGGTCGACATCGCCCAGGCGGACGTCTACTACTTCGCGCCTCAGAAGAGCTTCGCCTCGGACGGCGGGCTGTGGTTCGCGATCGTCTCTCCCGCGGCCATCGCACGCATCGAGGAGATCGCGGCCTCCGGCAGGTGGATCCCCGAGTCCCTCTCTCTCGCCGTGGCGCTCACCAACTCGCGCGCCAACCAGACCCTCAACACCCCTGCTATCGCCACCCTCGTCATGATGCGTGCGCAGCTCGAATGGATGATCGCCTCGGGAGGACTGGGCTTCGCCGCGGACCGCAGCGCTCGCTCCTCGGGGGTCGTGTACGACTGGGCGGAGCGGACCCCGTGGACTGAGACGTTCGTCACAAACCCTGCCCATCGGTCCCCCGTGGTTGCGACCATCGACCTGCACCAGAGCGTGGATAGCGCCGAGCTGCGTCGTCACCTTCGCGCCAACGGCGTGGTGGACATTGACCCGTACCGCAAGCTTGGCCGCAACCAGATCCGCGTGGGCGTCTACCCCGCGGTCGATCCGCGCGACGTCGAGTCCCTGGTGCAGTGCATGGACTACCTCGTGGAGAAATTGCTGACATGACCGAGCCGCAGGATGTGCTGGAGCACACGCGCCCTCGTCGACGCCACGCTCCGGCCCTCCTGCTCGGTGGGCTGCCCGTGGCGATCGCGTCCACCGCCCTCGTGGGCGCCTTCACCTACGCGCCGGGACCGCCTGTCCCCGCGCCGGTACCGTCGTCGCCCGCGGTCGCGGAGGCACCCACCTTCCGCGCGACGGTGGCAGCCATCGCGGCGCCCGACGTCGAGGTCGACATGGCCGACTCGACTCCCCGCATCACGGTGACGGTTCCGCCGCCGCCCGAGCCCGCGGCGCCGGCCGTCTCGAACGGGCGCCGCACGTCATCGGGGGGCGCGACCCAGGCATCGTCCTCCCGCGGCTTCGCCGCGTACTGCGCGAGCCCCTCCTCCCCCGCGTCCGCGACGAGCGTCGAGGGACTGCTGAGCGCGGCGAACGCCGAGCGCGCGCGGCTGGGCTACGCGCCGCTGTCATGGTCGGGCTCCCTCGCCTCCGCGGCGACCGCGTGGTCGCAGCACCTCGCGGCGGCGGACGAGCAGACGAGCGAGATCGCGGACCAGCTCGCGCACAACCCCAACCGGCCGGGTGCCGAGAACGTCGCGATGGTCTACCGCTCAACGGGCTACGCGCGCTCGACCGCGATCGCGAAGATGCACGTGAACTGGATGTACTCCCCCGGCCACTGCGCGAACATCATGAACCCCGCGTACACCCAGATGGGCGCGGGAGCGGCGTCGACATCCGACGGAACCACCTGGTACGCGACGGAGAACTTCCGCTAGCCGTCACTCGACCGCGTGGGCCCCGCGGGGCCCGCGCGGCACCCACACCGCGAAAGCGCCCGCCGTTGCGAGTCCCGCGCCGCCCACGGCAACAAAGCCCACGGGAAGCGCGATCAGCGCCCCCAGCGACACGATCGCGGGTCCGAGCAGTCCGCCCGCATCCTGCAGGATCATCCACAGGCCGGTGAAGACTGACCTGCCCTGGGCGGGCGCCACGTCCGCTCCGAGCGTCATGATGAGCCCCGAGCCCCAGCCGTTGCCGACTCCGAGGAGCAGCGCGGCCGCCGCGACCGCGGTCGCGCCCTCGGTCAGCGGCAACGCGAGCGTCCCGGCCGCCAGCAGCAGCGTGGAGGGAATCGCGGTCCACAGCCGTCCGCGACGGTCCATCACCGCGCCAGCGGGGTAGAAGAGCAGCATGTCGATGGCCGCGGAGATCGAGAAGATGAGCGTCGCGGCCTCGGGGCTGAGGCCCACGTGAGTCGCCCACAGCGGGATCACCGCGAGCCGCGCCTGACGCAGCGCCCCGGTCGCCACCACGGCGACTCCGAGCGTCCGCAGGAGCCGCGCGTTGTCGCGCGCCACGCGGGACAGCGGGAGGCGCGGCGGGCGCTCCGTCGCACGGGAGCCGGCCCTCATGCCACCCGACAGCCCCAGCGCGACCATCGCCGCGGCGACGCACACAGCCCCCAGCACGTACGTGGTGCGCACGCCGGCGATCGCGATGAGCGCGGCGCCGAGCAGCGGGCCGATGAAGTTGGCGATCCGCCACACCCCCGCGAGCGTCGTGAGTGAACGTGCCGTGAAGGCGGGACGAATCACGCCGAGGATCTGCTCTTGGCGCGCGACGTGATACGCCGCGTGGCCGAGCCCCACGAGCGCCGCCCCTGCCATGAAGGGGACGATGCCGGGGCTGGCTCCCGCGATCACGGCGCCGGTCCCCAGGACGCCGAGCGACAGCATCGCGGCTCGCGACGCCCCCGAACGATGTGCGAGGGCACCGCCCCACGCGGAGCCAGGGAGGCGTCCCGCCTGGTAGGCGGCCACGGCGAGCGAACCGAGCACCGCCGAATGGCCCATGCCGACCACGCTCAGCGCGAGCACGGGCAGGATCGCGCCGATTCCGATCTCGGCGATGAAGGTGGGGACGTAGGCGCGCGCGGCGAGCGCACGTGCGACGTCGCGCCGCGGACTGACCGGGCCGGGGGCCTGGTCAGTCAGCCGTGGTCTCCTCGGGCTCGGGTACAGGCTCGGGCTCGGGCTCGGGCTCGGGCTCGGGTGCAGGCTCGGGCTCGGGTGCAGGCTCGGCGAGATCGACGCTCACCGCGACCTCGTTCTCGAACACGGGGTCGGGATCGGGCCACTGGGTGGCTCCACGCTCGACGTCGGTCTCCGAGTGAGCCCCACAGCCGTGGTCGACGCTCACGACGCGACCGTCCGAGGGCGACCACTCGTTGGCGCATGCGCCGAAGCGCATGCGCATCGAGCCCGTCAGGGGGATGAAGAACGCGCAGGTCGAGCACGGCGAGGGCGACGCGATCGCGGAGGCCGCGGTCGGCCCGTGCGAGCCGCGGTACCAGCGGTCCGCCACGTCCGAGCGTCCCTCGGGACCCAGGACGCGCGCGCGACCGAGCCCCAGTTCCCAGTTCGCGACGCGATCCTCGTCCTCGTCGCCCGCCTGCCCGACGCCCGTCTGCTCGTAGCCCGGCACCAGCCGCGCGTCGTCGGAGATGTACGCGAGGACCATCGAGGGCTCGAGGTCGCCGGGGCGGATGCGCTCGGCCCAGGGAACCCACGCGGGGGCGAGCAGGGCATCGTCCGCGGGCACCAGGTGCGCCTCGCACACCGTCGCCGCCTTCTGGCGCGGGGCGCGAGCGAGCGTGACGGACCACACCCACCCGCGGTACCCGGGCATCGTGCACGCGAACAGGTGGGTGACCAGGCGCTCGCCCTCGACGTGCGCCGACAGGTGCTCGCCGACGGCCTCGGCGCCTCCCGCGACCTCCACGGCGACCTCGCGCGCGAGGTCGGTCGCTCCGATCAGGACGGCATCCTTCGCCATCAGACGTCCAGCTGCTCCGCGACGGCGCGCAGCACGGCGGCCACCTGCTTGCTCTTCGCGGGCTCGGGGTAGCGGCCCTTGCGCAGCGAGTTCGAGACGCCGTCGAGCATCTTGATGAGGTCCTCGACGATCACGGTCATGTCGTCGGCCGGCTTGCGCAGGTTGGCCGCGACCGAGGGACCGGGCTCGAGAACGGTGACGCTGAGCGCGGAGGGACCGCGGCGGCCGTCGGCCACCGAGAAGTCGACCTTCGCGCCCGGGCGGATGGTCACGCCGGCGGGCAGCGCCGATGCGTGGAGGAAGACCTCCGAGCCGTCATCGCTCGCGATGAATCCGAACCCCTTGTCGGAGTCGAACCACTTCACATGTCCGGTGGGCACATCAACCTCGTTCGTCCTGCTCGCGCCGCGTCTCGGCGCTCCGACGATTCTAGCGGGCGCCCGCGACCTGGGCCCCCGGAGCCTCCGTTCACACGCGGCGCGCCGGATGGCCTTTGCGCGCGACGGTCCGATGTGGGCAGACTGGAGGCGTTGCGGTACTCGAATCCACCTGAGGTGAACATGCCCCCGGCCACCACGCCAGCCTGGCTGTTGCCCGCATTCGTGCGGGAAGCGGTCGCCGCGGGAGCAACCGCATCCGAGGATGAGATCGCCGAGGCGGGGTCTCGGCTGCTGCGCCGCTGGGAGAACCCGGCCCGCCACTTCCACGACGTTCGCCACCTGGTCGAGTTGCTGACGCGCGTGGACGAGCTTCAGCAGGAGACGCGGCTTCCCCACTGCGTGAGGCTCGCGGCCTGGTATCACGGCGCCGTGTTCGCGTCGGATGCCGAGTCCGCATACGCGGCACGCGGCGGCGAGGACGAGGACGCCAGCGCGGAGTTCGCCAGGCTCGAGCTGAGGGTGTTGGGTCTTCCCGAGGCGAAGATCGACGCCGTCGCGACGATGGTCCATGGCCTGTCGCGCCACGCGATGGCCGCGGAGTCGCCCGATGCCGCCGTGCTGTCGGACGCTGACCTCGCGATCCTCGCGGCGGATCCGCAGCGCTACAAGGCGTATCTGCACGACGTGAGGGCCGAGTACGCCGAGATCCCCGAGGACCGCTTCCTGCGCAGCCGCAGGGAGATCGTCATGAAGCTGCTCGGGCGCGAGCGCCTCTACACGAGCCCGCTGGGCGCCAACTGGGAGTCGCAGGCGCGTCAGAACCTCACCGCGGAACTCGCACGGCTCGACAAGGCCATCGCGGCGATGTCCACGGCCCCCGACGCGGGACACCCCGTCCCCTGATCGCACGGCGCGCGGCGCGCGACGCGCCAGCCACTTCCTAGCCTCGGAGTCACCACGACCCGAGGAGGACACCATGCAGTATCACGTCGACGCGGCGGAGGTCTCCGCCGCCTCCGCCCGTGCCGCACGCTCGGCCGAGGCGATCCGTGCCGAGGTCGCGGGGCTCATGGCCCAGCTCAACGCCCTCGACTCCACATGGCAGGGATCGGCTGCGGCAGCGTTTGGCGACGCCCGCGAACAGTGGCGAGGCGCACAGGTCCACGTCGAGACGGCTCTCGACGCGATCACGACCGCCCTCGCGCACGCGGCGCGCTCCTACGAAGAGGCGGAGGCGACGGCGGCGCGACTCTTCTCGCGGTAGTCCCCTGTCGCCCGCCCACTCCCCGGCCGGGACGGTCAGGGCTCGCCGCCCGGCGCGTAGGCTCGACGCATGATCCTCATCGATCCGCCGTTGTGGCCCAACCACGGAACGGTGTGGGGACACCTGGTATCCGACGCTTCTCTCGCGGAGCTCCACGAGTTCGCCGCGAGGGCCGGGATTCCGCGACGCGCGTTCGACCGCGACCACTATGACTACCCCATCGCGCGCCGTCACGAGCTTGTCGCGATGGGTGCGACGGAGGTCTCGACGCGCGAACTCATCGTGAGGCTGCGCGCGTCGGGCCTCAGGGTCACCGCGGCAGAGCGTCGCGCGGGCTGAGTGGGCGGAGCGGACGTAGCGGTGACGCCTCGAACACGCCGATGGCCCCCGGGGACATCCCCGGGGGCCATCGGACGGTGGTTCGGCTGAGCTTAGAAGCCCATGCCGCCCATGTCGCCACCGCCGGCCGGCATGGCCGGCTCGGGCTCGGGCTTGTCGGCCACGACGGCCTCGGTCGTGAGGAACAGCGCCGCGATCGACGCCGCGTTCTGCAGCGCGGAGCGGGTCACCTTGACCGGGTCGTTGACGCCCGCGGCCAGCAGGTCCTCGTACACGCCGGTCGCGGCGTTGAGGCCGTGACCGATCGGGAGGCCCTTGACCTTCTCCACGACAACGCCGCCCTCGAGGCCGGCGTTGATCGCGATCTGGCGCAGCGGGGCGGTGATGGCCGCCTCGACGATACGCGCACCGGTCGCCTCGTCACCCTCGAGCTCGAGGGTGGCGAATGCGGTGGTGCCCGCCTGGATGAGGGCCACGCCACCACCGGCGACGATTCCCTCCTCGACGGCGGCCTTCGCGTTGCGGACGGCGTCCTCGATGCGGTGCTTGCGCTCCTTGAGCTCGACCTCGGTGGCCGCGCCCGCCTTGATGACGGCGACGCCGCCGGCGAGCTTGGCGAGGCGCTCCTGGAGCTTCTCGCGGTCGTAGTCCGAGTCCGAGTTGTCGATCTCGGCACGGATCTGGCGAACACGACCCTCGATCTGCTCGGCCGCACCGGCGCCCTCGACGATCGTGGTCTCGTCCTTCGTGACGACCACCTTGCGCGCCTGGCCCAGCAGCTCGAGACCCGCGTTGTCGAGTGACAGGCCCACCGACTCGGAGATCACGGTACCGCCGGTGAGGATCGCCATGTCCTGCAGCATCGCCTTGCGGCGGTCACCGAAGCCGGGAGCCTTGACGGCGACGGCCTTGAAGGTGCCACGGATCTTGTTGACCACGAGCGTCGCGAGGGCCTCGGACTCGACGTCCTCCGCGATGATCGCGAGGGGCTTGCCGGTCTGCATGACCTTCTCGAGCACGGGGACCAGGTCCTTGACGGACGTGATCTTCGACTCGACGAGCAGCACGTAGGCGTCCTCGAGGACGGCCTCCTGGCGCTCCGGGTCGGTGACGAAGTACGCCGAGAGGAAGCCCTTGTCGAAGCGCATGCCCTCGGTCAGCTCGAGCTCGAGGCCCAGAGCCGAGGACTCCTCGACGGTGATGACACCCTCCTTGCCGACCTTGTCCATCGCCTCGGCGATGAGCTCGCCGATCGCGGGGTCACCGGCGGAGATGCCAGCCGTCGCGGCGATCTCTTCCTTGGTCTCGACCTCCTTGGCCGCCTTGAGCAGCTCGGCGGTCACGGCCTCGACGGCCTTCTCGATGCCCTTCTTGAGGGCGATCGGGTTGGCGCCAGCGGCCACGTTGCGCAGGCCCTGCGTCACGAGCGCCTGGGCGAGGACGGTGGCGGTGGTGGTGCCGTCACCGGCGACGTCGTCGGTCTTCTTGGCGACCTCCTTGACGAGCTCGGCGCCGATCTTCTCGAAGGGCTCCTCGAGCTCGATCTCCTTGGCGATGGAGACACCGTCGTTGGTGATGGTCGGGGCGCCCCACTTCTTCTCGAGCACCACGTTGCGACCCTTGGGTCCGAGCGTGACCTTGACGGCGTCAGCGAGGGCGTTCATGCCCCGCTCCATACCGCGGCGGGCCTCCTCATCGAAGGCAATGATCTTTGCCATGGGGGTAGTTCCTCTTCCGATGGATGACGGTCCCCCACCGCCCGCGACGGACGGCCCGGATCGCGGCGTTCACGTCACGCCGCGCTCCGCACCTCGGCGGAGAACCCTAGGTCTGTTAGCACTCGGACCAGCCGAGTGCTAACGCCGATTCTGGCACTCTCCCCCGTCGAGTGCAAACGCCGAGAGGGTGTGTTCGCCCTCGGCGTGTGCGGGTCCGTCGGGTACTCGCCCGGCGGGTACGCGACGCGCTAGCGGGGATCGGTGACGATCTGCGCCTCGATGTCGGCGTCAGAGCTGGGCGTGCCCTGCTCGACCGCGTCGAAGCCGAGCAGCGACGCGACCTCGGCGGCCGTGTCGGCGAGCGACTCGTCCGCGTAGACCACGGTATTGACGTCGGGCTCGTCACCGCCCAGGTTGGCCGCGGTGACGTCGGTGAAGCCACCCGCAGTGAGGAGGTCCGCCTGACCCGCCGCAAGACCGCCGATTCCCGTGCCGTTGAGTACCGCGATGGGCGTGTCGAACACGATCACGGGCTCGGGCTCCGCGGTCTCGGTCGGCTCCGGCTCGGCGGAGGCCGTCTCGGACGGCTCGGGCGCCGCGCTCGCGGTCGGCTCGGTCGTCGGCTCGGTCGTCACGGTCGCGGACGGAGTGGGCGAGGCGCTCGGGTCGGCCGTCGACCCGCTGTTCCACAGGAACGTCGCGTAGAGGAAGGCCACGAGTCCCGCGGCGAGGAACACCAGCAGGGGCACCAGCAGGAGCGTCCACCACGGTCGCGGCGCACGGTGGACCCCGACGGGCCCTCCGCGCTCGGCGATCTCGTCGAACTCGTCGCGCTGGTACTCGTTGGTCACGCGGTCACCCTATCGTCCGGCTCGCAGGTGTGGGCTCACGCCTCGTCGGCGCCCGCGTGGCGGCCCCGCTGGCGTGCCGCGCGCATGCGTCGCAGCCGCTTGACCAGCATGGGGTCATGCGCGAGCGCGCCCGGCGTGTCGATGAGGGCGTTGAGCACCTGGTAGTACTGCGTCGCGGTCATCCCGAAGAGATCGCGCACCGCGTCCTCCTTGGCACCCGCGTACCGCCACCACCGGCGCTCGAAGGACAGGATGTCGGCGTCGCGCTCGTCGAGCGTGCTGGCGTCCACCACGCGTGCGGCTCCCGCGTCCATCCGTCCTCCATTCGTCGGACACCACGCTACCGGCGGGCGGCCGGCCCTCCGCGCAGGCGCGCGGGGCACCCGGCCCCGCCGCGCATCGTCCGCTCACTAGGGTGTCCGCATGGACGATGCCGGGGGCGACCTTCTCGCGACCGCCGGACTGGGCGACGGGTGGGAGGCGGCGCTGGCGCCCGCGGCGCCCGCCCTGCGCGAGCTCGAGGCCTTCCTGCGCGCCGAGCCCGCGTTCCTGCCCCCCGCGCCGGCGCTCCTGCGGGCGTTCTCGTTGCCACTCGCCGATGTGCGCGTGCTGATCGTGGGTCAGGATCCGTATCCCACCCCGGGGGACGCGGTGGGGCTGAGCTTCGCGGTCGCGCCGGGGCGTCCGCTGCCGCGCTCGCTGCGCAACATCGCGCGCGAGCTCAAGGAGGACACGGGCGAGGAGCTCACCTCGGGAGATCTCACACACTGGCACGCTCAGGGCGTCATGCTCCTCAACCGCGTGTTGTCGGTCGCCCCTGGGGAGCCGGGTTCGCACCGCGGGCGCGGGTGGGAACACGTGACGATGCTCGCGATCGAGTCCCTCGCGACGCGCGGCGGCCCCCTGGTGGCGGTCCTGTGGGGCAACGATGCCAGGGCCCTCGCCCCCGCCTTCGCGGGGGTCGCGCGAGTCGAGAGCGCGCACCCGAGCCCGCTCAGCGCGTCGCGCGGGTTCTTCGGCTCGCGCCCGTTCTCGCGCGTGAACGCCGCGCTCGAGGCGCAGGGGGCTACTCCCGTGCGGTGGGGGACACCGCGCTAGGGAGACGTGGAGCTGGCAGCGGGACTCGAACCCGCAACCCCCGCTTTACAAGAGCGGTGCGCTACCCATTGCGCCATGCCAGCCGGGCGACGCCAGGATAGGACACCCGGCGCCGCACCGTGAGACGGCGGCCTAGGACAGGCCCTCGAGGTACTCGCGCAGGACGCCCGCCGTGAAGTAGTCGACCGACGGTGCGGAGTCGTCCGAGTTGAGGATCACTCCGTCGGCGAAGTCGCCGGTGGTGGAGACGCGGACGGACGGGGTGCCACCCACGCCATCCTGCGATCCCTGGTCGGTGGCCGCGGTGACCCACTTGCGCATGTCGGCGTTGTCGAGGGCGTTCGCGACGTCCTCGGGAACGCCAGCGTCGATCGCGATCTGCGCGATCTGCTCGTCCGTGAGGCCGGTGGTGTTCTCCGCGGGCTGGTTGGCGAAGAGCGCCGCCTGGAACTCGAGGAAGTGCTCGGGCGCCTGGTCGGCGACCACGGCGGCCGCGCCCGCGGCGCGGGTCGAGTACTGCGAGCCGCTCGAGAGGCGGTCGAGGATCGAGATCGGGTGGTAGAAGACCTGGATGGTGCCCGCCTCGCGCAGCTCGTCGAGGTCGGCGGCATTGGTCTCCTCGAACACGTTGCACACCGGGCACAGGAAGTCGAGGTAGATGTCGACGCGAGGCGCGTCGGTCGGGACGTCCACGCCCACGACGCCGCCCGTGCCCACCGGGATGCCGCCCGTCGCGTCCGCGCCTGCCGGCTGCGTCGCACCCTCGGCGCCGAGCTCGGGCACCTTGCCCTGGTTGACGATGAAGAAGATGAGCGCACCGAAGAGCGCGAGTCCCACGATCGAGCCCGCGACGATCATGAGGGTGGTCCGGCGCTCCTGCGCCTTCACCTGAGCCTGCGCCTGCGCGCGGGCCGCGGCACGCGCGTCACCCGCCTTGTTGTTCTTGCTCGACATCTGTCTCTCCAGGATTGGGTGTGCTTGGGAAGAAATCTAGACGATGCGCCTCACGCGGCCCGCATCCAGCGGTCCAGCGAGAAGCGGCTGCGTGGCCAGATCGCGAGATACGTGCCCATCGCGACAAAGCCCAGGCGTTCGGCCAGGTGAACGGGGTAGTTGGTGGTTCCCTCCTCGACGTCGCCGCCGCCGCCAAAGCAGCCGCAGTCGATCGAGTAGCCCTTGACCCACACCCAGATGACGCTCACGAGGAATCCGGCCATCATGAGCAGCCACACCAGGGACGCGAGCCGGGTGAACAGGCCCGCCAGCAGGAAGATCGCGAGCAAGAGCTCGAGGAAGGGCAGCATCGTCCCCACGAACGGGACCACGGCCTCGGGCAGCAGGCGGTACGCGCGCACCGCGCGGATCGACTGCGGGATGTCGACCAGCTTGGGGATCGCGGCGGCGATGAGGATGCCCGCCATCCCGAGCCTCACGATCAGGCTCAGCCACGGCTGAACGGTCCCCCAGCGGCCTGCCGGCGCCTCGACGGCTGCCTCGGCGGTCTCCGTGCTCATCCCCACCCCTTCTCGCCGCGCGTGCGGACGCACTCACGGTTGTCGTTGACCGGCGAACGCCCGGGGCGCCGCGATTGTTCCGGGTACAAGTGTCCGGCCGTCAGGACGATGCCGTGGGCAGGTCGGGCAGCGGCCACCAGGCGGCCTCCGGAGAGACGTACACGCCGATCACCGCGACGAGGATCGCGACGATCGCGACGAGGGTCCAGGCGACCCTCAGGCCGCTCGTGGGCGAGACGGCGGCCGCCATCCGATGGGCGCCCTCGCGCGTGCCGGCCATGAACGGCCCGTAGCCGAGGGTGATCACGGCGACCACCGCGCCGAGCGCGAGCGCCCCCGCATGGCCGTAGTCCTGCGCGTCGCGGGTGCCCCCGAGCACCGTCCCCGAACTCACGAGCCACCACGCTCCCGTCGCGGTTCCCGCGCCGAGCGCGGCCGCGGTGAGGATCGCGGGGACGCATTCCGCCGCGGCACGCAGCGTGTGCCACGGCAGGCCGAGCGTGTGAACCACCGAGTCGGCCGTCCGCCGATGGCCTCGCTTGACCCGCGCGGCCTCGATGGCCAGCGCGCGCCGGTAGACGCCGCGCGCGAGGATCGCCACGGCGGCGAGGACCAGGAAGGTCATGATCGGCGCCAGCGGCGCGGCGGCGATCGCCACGAGCGCGGCCCACACGAGCAGCATGCGGCGGCGTGGCGCGCGCGGCGCGGGCTCGGCCTCCGGCTCGAGGTCGCCGCGCTCGTCCCACTCCCCGTCGTCGTCCCCTTCGTCGTCGCGTGCGGTCGTGTCGTCGCCACCCGCGGCGACATCATCCACGCGCTGCTCGCCGCTGGGCAGGACCGCGGTGGGTGCGGCGCCCTCGGGCGTTCCTCCCGACCAGCCCTCCATGCCCACCGGCGCGACCGCGGTCGCGGGAAGCGACGTCGACATGACCTCGGTGGCACCGCGCAGAGCGGCCACCACGTCGCGCATCCCCGGGCGCGCGGCCAGGTCGCGACCCAGCGCGGCGCGCAGCGCCTCGGCTCCGGGCACGGGAGGCAGCCGCACCTCGGCCTCGAGCGTCCGGCTGATGGCGCCGGTGCCCGATCCGAAGGGGGCCTGCGCGGTCATCGCATACGCGACGGTCGCCGCCCACGACCAGCGGTCCGCCTGCGTGCCCGGCTCGGCGCCGTCGATGACCTCGGGGGCGACGTAGCCCGGCGTGCCGCTCACGAGCCCCTCGCGCGTGAGACGGCTGTCCTCCGCGCGGTGAGCGAGCCCGAAGTCGATGAGCACCGGACCGTCGGGCCCCATCATGATGTTGGACGGCGTGACGTCGCGATGAATGACGCCTGCGGCGTGCGCGGCCTCGAGCGCGGAGGCGGTGCGCTCGGCGAAGTCCGCGAGCGCGTCGCCCGTGAGCGGTCCGTGGCGCTGAATGTGGTCGAACAGGGTCTCGCCCGCGACGAGTTCGAAGACCACGAAGGTCTCGTCCTCGTCGAGCTCCGCGTCGAGGATGTGGGGGACGGCCGGGTGGCGCAGCGACTGCAGCGCGCGCACCTCGCGCGCAAGCCTGGCCGCCGCGACCTCGTCGTCCTTGGCGTCGACGAGTTTGAGCGCGGCCTCGCGTCCGGACTGGTCCGCGACGCGATATACGGAACCGGATCCTCCCGTTCCCAGGCGCCCCAGGATGCGGTAGCCACCGACGGTGTCGCCCACCTCGCGCTGGAGTCCGGCCATGGCCCCAACCTACCCGGAGCATCGTCCCTCGCTCTCCGGCGCATGACACGGGGTTCCTGGTCCCGCACGCGGTGTGAGAGTATGGGTGGGCCGAGGCGACTGCCTCGGCAAGTGTCAGTGTGGACACACACAACGGCATTTCTTCACTACGGATCGTCCGGCACGTACCTGCCGGTGAAGGGAAACACGGCCATGGCCACCGTTACCTATGACAAGGCGTCGAGGATCTACCCCGGCACCGAGCGCCCCGCGGTCGATGCACTCGACCTCCAGATCGCCGACGGCGAGTTCCTCGTTCTCGTTGGCCCCTCCGGCTGCGGAAAGTCCACGTCGCTGCGCATGCTTGCGGGCCTCGAGGACGTCGACGCCGGATCCATCTGGGTGGGCGAACGCGACGTCACCCACGTGCAGCCCAAGGACCGCGACATCGCGATGGTGTTCCAGTCCTACGCGCTCTACCCCCACATGACCGTTGCGGACAACATGGGCTTCGCGCTCAAGATCGCCAAGGTCGAGAAGTCGACGATCCGCGAGCGCGTCGAGGCGGCCGCGAAGATCCTGGACCTCACCGAGTACCTGGACCGTAAGCCGAAGGCCCTCTCGGGTGGTCAGCGTCAGCGCGTCGCCATGGGCCGTGCGATCGTCCGCCAGCCGCAGGTGTTCCTCATGGACGAGCCGCTGTCGAACCTCGACGCCAAGCTCCGTGTCCAGACCCGTACCCAGATCGCCGCCCTCCAGCGTCGCCTGGGCACCACCACCGTCTACGTGACCCACGACCAGGTCGAGGCCCTCACCATGGGTGACCGCATCGCGGTGCTCAAGGACGGCGTCCTCCAGCAGGTCGGCACCCCGCGCGAGATGTATGACACCCCCGCGAACGTGTTCGTGGCCGGCTTCATCGGCTCGCCCGCGATGAACCTCTCGACGTTCCGCGTCGAGGACGGTCACGCGATCGTGGGCTCGGCCCGTGTCCCGCTCGAGCGCGAGGTCGTCGCCAAGATGACCGCAGCCGACAACGGCGACGTGGTGCTGGGCTTCCGCCCCGAGTCGCTCGACCGTGTCGCCCCGAACACGCCCGGCGCGGTGCCGGTCGAGGTCAACGTCGTGGAGGAGCTGGGCTCGGACGCGTTCGTGTACGGCAACATCCCCGCACCGGTCGCGACCGGCAAGGACGTCACCGTGGGTGGATCGGGCGACGTGATCGTCCGCGTCGACCCCCGCGACGTGCCCGGCAAGGGTGAGACCATCTGGGTCACCATCCGCCCGAACGAGCAGCACGTGTTCTCCGCCTCGACGCAGCAGCGCCTCACCCCGCACGCGGTCAAGACCGCGGCGTCCGGCGCGATCAAGGCGTAACACTCGCAGGTCATGAAGGAGGCGGTCCCCTCGGGGGGCCGCCTCCTTCTGCGCGTGCCGGGGTGGGCATCGTTCCCCCCGGCTGGCCCTCGCTAGGCTGAGGACATGCCGCACATCACCGGGGCCGCCGATCCTGCCTTGATGGAGCTCCCGTGGGAGATCCCGTTGTCCGCGTGGCCGGAGGACCGCATCGCCGCGCTGCCGCGAGGACTGTCGCGCCACGTGGTGCGGTTCGTCCGCCACGGCGCGAACGTGCTCGCCGTCAAGGAGACCAACCGCGAGATCGCGTACCGCGAGTTCGAGATGCTGCGGGGGCTCGAGCGCATGGACGCACCCTGCGTGAAGGCCGTCGCGGTGGTGACGCAGCGGCGCACCCCCATGGGCGAGGAGCTGTCGGCCGCGCTCGTCACGGAGCACCTCGCGTTCTCACTCCCCTATCGCGCGCTCTTCTCGACCGCGCTGCGCAAGGGCACGCTCAACCGCCTCATCGACGCGTTGTCGGTGCTGCTGGTGCGCCTTCACCTCAACGGCTTCTACTGGGGCGACGTGTCGCTGTCGAACGCGCTGTTCCGGCGCGACGCGTCCGAGTTCTCGGCCTATCTGGTCGACGCCGAGACCGGCGAGCTGCATGAACGCCTCACGGACGGCCAGCGCGGCTACGACGTCGAGATCGCGACGACCAACATCATCGGCGAGATCCTGGACCTGCAGGCCAACGAGGACCTCGACGAGGGCATCGACCCGTTCAAGATCGGCGAGCGCCTCGAGAGCAAGTACACGAAGTTGTGGAAGGCCCTCACCGAGACCGAGGTCTTCGACTCCAACGTCCCCTTCCACGTCTCCGAGCGCGTGCGCCACCTCAACGAGATGGGCTTCGACGTGGGCGAGCTCGACATGCTGTCCACCCCTGACGGCACGGGACTCAGGATCCGCCCGAAGGTGGTCGACGCCGGCTTCCACTCGCGCCGCCTCATGCGCCTCACGGGGCTCGACGTGCAGGAGAACCAGGCGCGACGCCTGCTCAACGACCTCGACGAGTTCCGCGCCGTCCACCCCGATGTCGCGGACGACGAGGCCTTCGCGGCCCACGAATGGCTCACCTCGATCTTCGAACCCACGGTGCGCGCCGTGCCGCGCGAACTGCGCGGCAAGCTCGAGCCGGCGCAGGTCTTCCACGAGGTCCTCGACCACCGCTGGTATCTCGCGGAGGCCGCCAACGAGGATGTGCCGATGCCGGTGGCCACGGCTTCCTACGTCAAGAACGTGCTGCCGCTGCGTCCCGACGAGCGCGCCGTGCTCGGCCGCTCCCTCGCAGAGATGACGGCGGAGCTGCCCGCGCTCACCGACGAGGTCGGCACCGAGTTCGAGCGGCGAGACCCCTTCGAGAACGACAACACGTACGCGTGGGGCGAGGTCCCCGTGCCCGAGAACGCCCCGCCGCCGCAGGTCCAGCGCGTCACGACGCGCGTGGCTCCCCCGGAGCGCGCCCCGCTGTCGGGAGAGCTCACCCAGCGGCGCCAGCGCGCGGAGGCCGCGGCGGCCGCGGAGGCGGACGATGCCGAGGCCGCCGAGGAGACGGGCTTCTAGCCGGCGGCTGCCGCCGCCTTCGCGGCCTTGGACGCCTCGTAGAGCGCGATCGATGCCGCGACCGAGGCGTTGAGGCTCTCCGTGGTCGCGGCGATCGGGATCGACACCACCTGGTCGCACGCCTCGCGCACGAGCCGGGACAGTCCCTCGCCCTCCGCGCCCACGACGATCACGAGCGGGCCGTCGAGCAGGCTCGACTCGTGCAGGTCGACCTCGCCGTCACCCGCGAGGCCGATCACGAACAGGCCGGCCTTCTTGTAGTCCTCGAGCGTGCGCACCATGTTGGTGACGCGTGCCACGGGGATGCGGGCCGCGGCTCCTGCCGAGACCTTCCACGCGGCCACGGTCATGCCCGCCGCGCGGCGCTCGGGCACCACGACGCCCGACGCGCCGAATGCCGCGGCGGAGCGCACGATCGCACCCAAGTTGCGAGGATCCTGGATGCCGTCGAGAGCAATGATGCGCACCGGCGAGGCGGCCTCCAGCAGGTCCTCGGGGTGGGCATACGCGTACGGCGGCACCTCGAGCGCGACGCCCTGGTGAGGAGAGCCGTCCGCGAGCGCGTCGAGGCTCGCCTTGGTCACCTCGCGCACGGTGAGCCCGTGCTCCACGGCGAGTGACACGATCTCCGTCACACGGTCATCGGCGTCGATGCGGTTGAAGACGTGCAGCGTGTGAGCCTTGAGGCCCCCGCGCAGCGCCTCGAGCACGCTATTGCGGCCCACGACCAGCTCGAGCGAGCCGGAGGTGCGGTCGCGCGGCGTGGTCTTTCCGCGCGTACCGGGAGCCTTGGCGGCGTCACGCTCGGAGCGCTGCTTGGCCTTGTATGCCTTGTGATACGGCCGGTCCTCGGCCTTGGGCGTGGGGCCCTTGCCCTCGAGCGCCTTGCGGCCGTGACCGCCGGTGCCGACGCTTGCGCCCTTCTTGGAGCCCGCATTGCGGGTCGCGCCACGGCGCTTCGAGTTCCCAGCCATGGCTCAAGGGTACTGGGGGCGGCGCATAGGCCGCCGCGCGCAGCCAGACATACGCACGGCTCCGCCACACGCTTTCGCGGCTCCGCCACACGCGGCTCGGCGTGTCGCCGGCGTGTCGCGGCCAGAGTCCGTGATCTGGACCATTCCCCGGGGGACTTGTGTGGCGGAGCCGCGAGAGGGCGGGTAGTCAGGAGTCGGCGGCGAGGGACCAGCGTGCGCCGTCGGCCGCGTCCTCGATGACGATGCCCGCGCCGGCCAGGCGGTCACGGATCGCGTCCGCGGTGGCCCAGTCCTTGGACGCACGCGCCGCGGCGCGCGCGTCGATGTCCGCGCGTACCAGGAAGTCGAGCGCGGCCATCGCGGTGTCGGACGCACCCGCGCGCTCGGCGGCCCACTCCGGAGCGGCCGGGTCCAGGCCCAGGACATCGAGCATCGCCCTCGCGCCCACGAGGGCGCCCGCGACCGCGGCATCGTCCCCCGCGGCGAGAGCCGCGTTGCCTGCTCGCACGGTCTCGTGGATGACCGCGAGCGCGCGCGGCACGCCAAGGTCGTCGTTCATGGCCTCGACGAAGCCCTCGGGGAGGGTCGCGGTCGCGAGGTCGGTCGACGTCGGGGCACCGACGCGCTCCGTGGCGCGCGAGACGAATCCCTGGAAGCGCGCCCACTGGGCGGACGCCTCGTCGAGGGTCGACGGCGAGTACTCGAGCATCGAGCGGTAGTGCACCGCGGCGAGCGCGAGCCTCAGGGCGGCGGGCTCGTGCGGCTCGAGGACCTCGGACACCAGCAGCCCGTTGCCCAGGGACTTCGACATCTTGGCGCCCGACTGCGTCACCCACGCGGAGTGCATCCAGAGGCGCGCGAAGCCGTAGCCCGCCGCACGCGACTGCGCCTGCTCGTTCTCGTGGTGGGGGAAGCGCAGGTCGAGGCCGCCGCCGTGGATGTCGAACTCGTCGCCCAGATAGCGCTGCGCCATCGCGGAGCACTCGATGTGCCAGCCCGGCCGTCCGCGTCCCCACGGCGACTCCCACGACGCTGTCTCGGGCTCGCCGTCCTTGCGCGCCTTCCACAGCGCGAAGTCGCGCGGGTCACGCTTGTCGTCTGCAGGGGCGTCGGGGGCGGGGGTGAGGTCCTCGAGCGCCTGGCGCGTGAGAGAGCCATATGCGGCGTAGGAGCGCACGTCAAAGTAGACGCTGCCACCGTGTTCGTAGGCGTGGCCGTTGTCGATGAGGCGCGCGATGATCGCAATGATCTCGGGGATGTGGCCCGTGGCGCGCGGCTCGGCGGCGGGGGGCTTGACCCCGACCGCGGCGTACGCGGCCTGGAACTCGCGCTCGTAGCGCAGCGCCCACGCCCACCACTCCCAGCCCGCCTCGGCGGCCTTGGCGAGGGTCTTGTCGTCGATGTCGGTCACGTTGCGCACCATGCTGACCTGGTAGCCCGAGCGCTCGAGCCAGCGCTGGAGCACGTCGAACGCGACGGCGCTGCGCAGATGACCCACATGCGGCGAGCTCTGCACGGTGGGTCCGCATAGGTAGATGCCCACCTTGCCCGGGGTCAGGGGCGCGAACTCGCGCTCCTCGCGGGTAGCGGTGTCGAACAGTCGCAGGGTCACCCGCCCAGGCTACCGGTCGGGCGCGTGCGGGGGATGCGAGACGTGCGCGCCCTAGGCGGGGAAGACCAGGGCGGTCGCGATCGCCGCGATGCCCTCGCCTCGACCGGTGAGCCCCAGTCCGTCAGTCGTGGTGCCCGCGATGCTCACGGGCGCGCCCGCCGCCACCGACAGCACCGACTCCGCCTCGGCACGGCGCGGAGCGAGCTTGGGGCGGTTCCCGATGACCTGCACGGCCACGTTCCCGATCTCGAAGCCCGCCTCGCGCACGAGCCGCGCGCTCTCCGCGAGCAGCGCGACCCCCGCGGCACCGGCCCACTCGGGCCGTGACGTACCGAAGTTCGCGCCCAGGTCGCCCAGCCCCGCGGCGGACAGCAGCGCGTCGCATGCGGCGTGTGCGGCGACATCCGCGTCCGAGTGCCCCTCGAGACCGGGCTCCCCCGGCCACGCGAGGCCGGCGAGGCGCAGCTCGCGGTCGCCGCCGAAGGCGTGCACGTCGACGCCGATTCCCGTCCGGGGCATGTTCATGTCCACTCCACCGCCACATGTTCGGCCAGCGCGAGGTCGCCGGCATGCGTCACCTTGAATCCCCACTCGTGGCCCTCGACCGCGACCACGCGGTATCCGAGCGCCCGCGCGAGAGAGGCATCGTCCGTCGCGCCGGCACCGCCGCGCGCATGAGCATCCGCGAGCACGTCCGCGCGGAAGGCCTGGGGGGTCTGGACGATGCGAAAGTCGCCGCGATCAACCGGCTCTCCAAGTGCGCCGTCGGGCCCCGGAGCGGACACGAGCGTGTCGACCACGGGGACCACGGGGATCGCGCCGTCCGCGCCGGCCTCGACGGCGGCCGCTACCGCGCTCATGGTCGCCGGCGGCTGGAACGCGCGTGCGGCATCGTGCACCATGACGATGTCGGACGGCGCGAGCGAGAGTGCGGCGAGGCCGGCTCTCACCGAGTCCTGCCTGGTCTCACCCCCAGCGACGATGCTGACGTCGAGACCCTCGAGAGCCTCGCGGAAGGCGTCGAGATGAGTCGGCGGCGCCGTCACCACCACGGTCGAGGCGACCCGCAGCATCGCACGCACCGCGTGGACCACGAGCGCCTCGCCCGCGACGGGCACGAGCGCCTTGGGAAGGGTGGACCCGAGCCGGGTCCCATATCCGGCGGCCGTGACGACGGCCGCGACGGTCACGAGGCGAGGACGGCGTCGAGACGCTGCTCGGCGACCGGCTCCTCGCACTTCTCGGCGAGCGCGAGCTCGCTCACGAGGATCTGGCGCGCCTTGTGGAGCATGCGCTTCTCGCCGGCGGAGAGGCCCTTGTCATTGTCGCGACGCGACAGGTCACGCACGACCTCGGCGACGCGGATGACGTCACCGGACGCGAGCTTCTCGACGTTGGCCTTGTAACGGCGCGACCAGTTGGTGGGCTCCTCGATGTAGGGCTCGCGCAGGACGCCGAAGACCTTCTCGAGTCCGGCCTGGTCCACCACGTCGCGCACGCCGACGAGGTCGACGTTTTCGGCGGGAACCTCGATGGTCAGGTCGCCCTGGGCTACCTTGAGCTTGAGGTAGATCTTCTCCTCGCCGCGGATGACGCGCGTCTTGATGTCCTGGATCTGGGCCGCCCCATGGTGGGGGTAGACGACGGTCTCGCCAACGACGAAGTTCATGGTGGAGTAATCCCCTTCTCGACGGAACTCCATTCTACCATTGCGTATTTGCCCCATAACAGAAGCATCCTGCCTGCATTCGGGCCTATGGTCCCTCACGGGCGGCGCGAGCGCCGTTGCGCAGGTGGTCCCCGCTCGCACGCACCGACTATTCTTCGAGGGACGTTCCCCGAAAGGACCCGCCGTGAAGCTCCCCGCACGACTCGTCTCGGTCGCCGCCCTCGCCGTCGTCGCGGCCGGCTGCAGCGCGATCAACCCCATCACCACGCAGCAGGCGTACGACGCCTCGGACGGCGTGAGCGTCGAGATCGGCGACGTGCGCGGGCTGAACCTGCTGGTCATCACCGAGGCCGAGGGTGCGCCCGCCTCGCTGATCGGCGCCTTCACGAACACCGGCGACGAGGCGGTCGAGGTCGCCGTCAGCCTCGATGGCGAGACCATCGCCATGGTCGAGGTGCCCGCGCGGGGAACCGTGCGCCTGGGAGCCGAAGGCGACACGCAGGTGACCGGAACCTCGACCGCGGCGCCCGGCCGCAGCCACGAGATCACGCTGCAGACCGATGCCGCGGGCCAGATTGTCGAGGAGGTGCCGGTGTTCGACGGCACCCTTCCCGAGTACGCGGGCGAGCTGCCCGCGTAGGCAGCGCCGTCTCGCGGCTCCGCCACACGCCACACCGGGCTCTCTCGCGGCTCCGCCACACCGGGCTCTCTCGCGGCTCCGCCACACCGGGCTTCTTCGCGGCTCCGCCACACAAGAACCCGGCTCCGCCACACGAGCCGCCCGGGGCATCGTCCGGTAGCAGGGACGATGCCGGCCACCCTACTCTCCCCGCAGACCCCGACGGCCCCGCCGTGTGGCGGAGCCGTCGGGGTTCGCGTGCGGTGACGCGCGACGCGCGAGGTCAGGCGCGGATCATCCGAAGCGGCCCGAGATGTAGTCCTCGGTGGCCTTCTCCGACGGCGTCGAGAACATCACCGGGGTGTCGTTCATCTCGATGAGCTTGCCCGGCTTGCCGGTGCCCGCGATGTTGAAGAAGGCGGTGCGGTCGGACACGCGCGCGGCCTGCTGCATGTTGTGGGTCACGATCACGATCGTGTAGTCGTTCTTGAGCTCCTGGATGAGGTCCTCGATCGCGAGGGTCGAGATGGGGTCGAGAGCCGAGCAGGGCTCGTCCATGAGCAGGACGTCGGGCTTGATCGCGATCGCGCGGGCGATGCACAGTCGCTGCTGCTGACCGCCCGAGAGCGACGAGCCGGGCTTGTCGAGGCGGTCCTTGACCTCGTCCCACAGGTTGGCGCCTCGCAGCGAGCCCTCGACCAGGTCGTCGGCGTCGCCGCGCGACATGCGCTTGTTGTTGAGCTTCACGCCGGCCAGCACGTTCTCCGCGATCGACATCGTGGGGAACGGGTTGGGGCGCTGGAACACCATGCCCACGTGGCGACGCACGGCGACGGGGTCGACGCCGGAGTCGTAGAGGTTGATGCCGTCCATCAGCACCTCTCCCTCGACGCGCGCGCCGGGAATGACCTCGTGCATGCGGTTGAGGGTGCGGAGGAAGGTCGACTTGCCGCAGCCCGACGGGCCGATGAACGCGGTCACCGACCTGGGCTCAATGGCGAGCGAGATGTCCTCCACGGCAAGGAAGTTGCCGTAGTAGACGTTGAGGTTGTTGACGTCGATGCGCTTGGCCACAGTGATTCCTTTACCGGCCGGACTTGGGGGAGAAGTAACGAGAGATGAGACGTGCGATGAGGTTGAGCGCCATGACGATGAGGATGAGGACCAGCGCGGCCGCCCACGCGCGGTACTCCGTGATCTCACCCACGCACGGGATACCAGGGTCGTTGCACGGCTGCACCCCCTTGCGCCACTCGGACACGATGTAGACCGGCAGCGCCATCATGCGGCCGTCGAAGAGGTTGAGGTTCATCGAGTCCGCGACACCCACCGCGATGAGCAGCGGCGCGGTCTCGCCGATCACTCGCGCGATCGCGAGCGTCACGCCCGTGGTGATGCCCGCGATCGCGGTGCGCACCACCACCTTGAGGATCGTGAGCCACTTGGGCACACCCAGCGCGTACGCGGCCTCGCGCAGCTCGTTGGGCACCAGCTTGAGCATCTCCTCGGACGAGCGCACCACCACGGGGATCATCAGCACCGACAACGCGACGGCTCCCACCATTCCCGTCTTGGTGCCCGGCCCGACGATGATCGCGAACACCGCATAGGCAAACAGACCCGCGACGATCGACGGGATGCCCGTCATCACGTCGACGAAGAACGTCACCGACCGCTTGAGCCAGCCCTGGCCGTACTCGACCAGGTAGATCGCTGTGAGCAGGCCGATGGGCACCGAGATGACGGTCGCGGCCAGCGTGATGAGCAGCGTGCCCCAGATCGCATGGATGATGCCACCCTCGGGCATGCCGCCAAAGACGCCGCGCATCGACTGCTGCAGGAAGTCGAGGTTGAAGTTGCTGTCCCCGTTGGCGTCGATGAAGAAGCGGTCGAGACCGCGCGTCACCACGGTCACGGTGAGCCACACCAGCGGAATGACGGCGAGGAGGAAGGCCAGGTACACGACGACGGTCATGCCGCCATTGGCAAACTTCCTGCGCCCGCTGAGGCTTCCGAGCGGGGAGGACGGGGTGCGGGGAGACGATGCGGTGGTGGCCATGTCAGTTGGCTCCAGAGAACTCGGCGCGGCGGGAGACAATCCAGCGCGCCAGCATGTTGACGAGCAGCGTGATGACGAAGAGCGCGAGTCCGAGCGCGATGAGCGCGGACACTCCCTGCGTGTTGGCCTCGGGGAACTGGCCCGCGATGAACGAGGCGATCGTGTTGTGGCTCGACGCGTTGAGGATTCCCCACGAGTAGCTGAGGCCCACCGACAGGATCATGTAGACCGCCATCGTCTCGCCGAGCGCTCGACCCAGCCCGAGCATCGTCGCCCCGATCATTCCTGAGCGACCGAACGGGAAGACCGCCATCCGCACCATCTCCCAGCGGGTGGCGCCCATCGCGAGGGCGGCCTCCTCGTGGAGCTTGGGGGTCTGGAGGAAGACCTCACGGGTCACGGCCGTGATGATCGGGATGATCATGATCGCGAGAACGATGCCCGCGGACATGGCGACGCGCCCGGTCGAGGAGATGGTGCCGTCCTCGGCGGGGGCGAAGAGGGGGATCCAGCCCAGGTACGTGGTGAGCCACTCGTAGAAGGGCTGCAGCACGGGGATGACGACGATCGCACCCCAGAGCCCGTAGACCACCGAGGGGATCGCGGCGAGCAGGTCGATCAGATAGCCGAGCGTCTGTGCGAGCTTGCGCGGCGCGTAGTGCGAGATGAAGAGCGCGATGCCGACCGACAGCGGGGTCGCGATCAGCAGGGCGATCGCGGAGATCAGAACCGTGCCGAAGACGAGGAATCCGGCGAGCTCGAGGAGGCTCTGTCCGTCGTCGGGACGGATCCAGGAGATCTTCGCCGCGACCTCGCCCGAGGTGTCGGTCAACGCGGGCCACGCCTCTACGAGGAGGAAGGTAGCGACCGCCGCCAGGGTCACGAGAATGAACGATGCTGCGGTGGCGGACAGGCCGAAGAAGACCTTGTTGGCCGCTGTCTCCGTCTTCGCCGTGAGCGGCGTCGAGTCGGGGGTCACGCCTGATGCGTTCTGGGTGGTGGTCACGCTCGATCTCCCGAGGAAGGCGGACAGACGGGTGGTGGACTCATCCTTGCGGACGAGTCCACCACCGGTCCAATCCTGGGTGTGTTACGCGGCCGCGATCTCGTCGAGGATCGAGGTGATCTTCGCGGACAGGTCCGCCGAGATGGGCGAGGAGCCCGCGGCCGAGGCGGACTTCGCCTGACCCTCTGCGGAGGCGATGTACTTGAGGAATCCGGTCACGAGCGCGCGCTCGGTCTCGTCCTCGTACGACTGGCACGCGATCGAGTAGGACACGAGCACCAGTGGGTAGGCGCCCGCGGCGGTCGTGGTGCGGTCGAGGTGGATCGCGAGGTCGTTCTCACCGTTGGTGCCCTCCGCGGCGGGAGAGGCGTCGACGACCGCGGCGGCAGCCTCGGCGGAGAACGGCACGTACTCCTCGCCGACCTTCAGGGCGACGGTGCCGAGCTCGCCGGCGCGCGAGGCGTCCGCGTAGCCGATGGTGCCGACGTTGTCCTGAACGATCTGGACGAGGGCCGAGGTGCCCTGGCCCGACTCGCCCGCGGCGCCAACCCAGTCACCCGAGGGCTCCTCGCCCCAGGTGGTCGAGGCGGCGGCGAGGTACTCGGTGAAGTTCTCGGTGGTGCCGGACTCGTCGGCGCGGTGGACGATCGTGATCGCGGTGTCGGGGAGCGTGACGCCCTCGTTCTGCGCTGCGATGGCCTCGTCGTTCCAGGTGGTGATCGTGCCGTTGAAGATGTTCGCGATGGTGTCCGCGTCCATGTTCAGGGAGTCGACGCCCTCGAGGTTGAAGATCACCGCGATGGGCGAGATGTACATCGGGAGGTGGATCGCGCCGCTGTCGCCGTCGCAACGGGTCATCGCGAGCGCGTACTCCTCCTCGTCCATCTGGGCGTCCGAGCCGGCGAACGAGGTGGCGCCGTCGAGGAACTGCGTGCGGCCACCGCCCGAGCCGACCGGGTCGTAGTTCACGGTGACGTCGGGGTTGAGCGACTGGAAGCCGGCGCGCCAGGCCTCCATCGCGGACTCCTGCGACGAGGCGCCGGCACCGTTGATCGAGCCGGCGAGCTCGACAGCCGCAGCGGTCTCGGAAGTGCCGGGGGTCGCGGACTCGTTCTCGGCCGGGGCCTCGTTGCTCGCGGTGCACGCGGCGAGCGAGAGCGACAGCACGGCGGCGGTCATGACCACGCCGGTACGGGTGACAAGCTTCACTTCGGTTTCCTCACGTTCATGGGGTCCCGGCTCATTGCCGGATGACGTTCACGTTAGGCACGCGAGGTAACGGCTCGTTGGGGGGATTCTGAACGCAAGGTGAACTTCGGGTGAACCCGGCATCCCGTGACCGAATCGTGACCGTCTGCCCCCTGCGGTTCCCCCTCCAGCCCCCCCGCCCCCGGCTGAACGGCGCGGCTCCGCCACACAAGTAGCCCGGCATCGGCCCGTCTGGGCGCCCGCGCTGCGCGACACGCCGACGACACGCCGATGCGCGTGTGGCGGAGCCGCGAACTGGTGTGGCGGAGCCGCGGGGGTTGGGCAGGGGTTGGGCAGGGGTGGGGCGGAGCAGGGGTTGGGCGGAGCCGCGGGGGTGGGGCGGGGTGGGGCGGGGTGGGGCGGGGTCAGGCCTCGAACGTGTAGCCCACGCCGCGGACGGTCTGGATCAGCACGGGCTCAGCCGGGTCCGCCTCGACGCGACTGCGGATGCGCTTGATGTGCACGTCGAGCGTCTTGGTGTCGCCGAAGTAGTCCGAGCCCCACACCCTGTCGATGATCACCTGTCGCGGCAGCACGCGGCCGGCGTTCTGGGCCAGCAGGTGCAGCAGAGCGAACTCCTTGGGCGGCAGCGATGTCGTCTGCCCCTCGCGCGTGATCTGGAGGCGCTCGGGATCGAGCGTGATGCCCGCGACGGTGAGCCGCTCCGGCTCGTCGACGATATCCCGCTGGCCGGCCGCGTAGCGCCGCAACACCGCGCGCACGCGCGCCACCAGTTCGCGGCCGGAGTAGGGCTTGGTGACGTAATCGTCGGCACCCAGCTCGAGGCCGATGATCCTGTCGACCTGGTCGTCCTTGGCGGTGACCATGATGACGGGCACGTCGGAGCGCTCGCGGATCGCCTTGAAGACCTCGGGCCCGGACATGCCGGGCAGCATGAGGTCGAGGAGCACGAGGTCGGCGCCGTCGCGCACGAAGGCCTCGAGGCCGGCAGTGCCGGTCGCGGCCAGCGCGACGGCGAAGCCCTCCCGCTCGAACAGGTACTGCAGCGAGTCGCGGTACGACTCCTCGTCCTCGACGACGAGGATGCGCGCCTCGGTCATGATGCCTCCTGATGTACGGCCAGCTTGAAGGTGAACGTGGATCCCACGCCGGGCTCGGACCACACGGCGACGGAGCCCGAGTGTTGGAGAGCGACGTGCTTGACGATGCTGAGGCCCAGTCCCGTGCCGCCGGTGTCGCGGGATCGGGCGGGGTCGGTGCGATAGAAGCGCTCGAAGATGCGCTCCTGGTCCTTGGGGTCGATGCCGATTCCCCTGTCGATCACGGCTACGGCCGCGACGCCGTCGCGCGCGTCGACCGAGATGGCGACCTCGGCGCCCTCGTCCGAATACTGCACCGCGTTGTCGATGAGGTTGCGCAGCGCCATCACGAGCAGGTCGCGGTCCCCCAGCACCGTGGGTCGCTCGCGCACGTCGGTGACCAGGCGGATGTTCCTGGCGTCGGCACCCAGCCGCGCGGCCTCGACCGCCTCATGGACCACGCCGTCGAGAGCGAGCACCTCGTGCTCGAGGAGCGACGCCCCGCCCTGCAGGCGCGAGATCTCGATGATCTCCTGGATGAGCTTGGACAGCCGCCGTGACTCCTTGCGCATCTTCTTCGAGAAGCGCCGCACCATCTCGGGGTCGTCGGCGCCCTCCTCGATGGTCTCTGCGAGCAGGCTCAGCGCGCCGATCGGCGTCTTGAGCTCGTGAGAGACGTTCACCGCGAACTCGCGCCGGGACTGCTCGGCGGCGCGCGCCTCGGTGTTGTCGTTGACCACGGCGAGGCAGAGGTCGTCATCGAGCGGAGTCACGCGGGCGTGCACGAACCGCGGCGTGCCGAGCACCCCGCGCTGGACCGCGATCTCGTCCTCGAGGGGCTGGTCACGCCGCCAGGCCTCCTCCGCGAGGTCGGCAAGATCCGAGTTCAACGCTCCGTCGGGCCGCGCGACACCGAGCACCGCCGCCATGTGGTTCGAGAACGCGCTGCGCCTGTCGCGCCTGATCACCACGGCACCGGACTGCAAGACGGACATCAACTGACGCGTGCGGTGCGGCACCAGGGTCGCGGCCGCCTGCAGCCTGCGGCCCCGAATGTGCAGGTACGCGGCCGTGACCGCGGCCCCGAGGGCGGCGCCCACGATCGCGGCGACCCACACCTCCGGACTCATGGGCACACAGTAACCACGCCGATGCGGGTTCACCCAATGTTCACGCGCGCCACCGATTGTTCACCCCCTCGGCGGGGCGACGCGCGCATCGTCCCTCGCACCAGTGCCAGACTGGGAGGGCTAAGCCAGAAGGAGAGCCATGCGCACCCTGTTCAATGCCGAGATGTCCGAGCTCGCGGACGACCTCATCGCGATGGCGCGTCACGTCGAGACCGCCATCACCCACGCTTCCGACGCACTACTCACGGGCAACGTCGAGCTGGCGCAGACCGTCATCGCCGAGGATGCCGCGCTCGACGAGCTCGAGGGCCTGGTCGACGAGCGCTGCGTGCTGCTCATCGCTCAGCAGCAGCCCGTGGGCCTCGACCTGCGCACCATCATCTCGTCGCTGCGGATCTCCGCATCGCTCGAGCGCATGGGTGACCTCGCGCAGCACATCGCCGAGTCCGCCCGCCGCGCCTACCCCGCGTCCGCCGTGCCCGAGTCTCACCGCGAGATCCTCGAGGGCATGTGTGCCGCGGCGAAGGAGGCCGCGTCGGAGACCGTGCGCCTGCTCGAGACCCGCGACCTCAACGTGGCGGCCGCGATCGTGTCGGACGACGACAACCTCGACGCGCTGCACTCGCGCGCCTACAAGGCGATCATCGACGGCTCGTACACGGGCTCTCCGCAGGAGACGCTCGACCTCGCGCTCCTCGCCCGCTACTTCGAGCGCTTCGGCGACCACGCCGTGGGCGTGTCCCGCCGCATCGTCTACCTGGTGACGGGCGACCACTCGGGCGACCGCTCCAAGATCTGAGCCCTCGCGAGACAACGAAGCGCCCCCGACCTCGCGGTCGGGGGCGCTTCGCTTGTGTGGCCTGGGGTTACTTCTTGCCCTGGTTCGCGACGGCCTGGATGGCCGCAGCGGCCGCCTCGGCGTCGAGGTACGTGCCGCCCGGGTTGGTGGGCTTCAGCGTCTCCTCGTCCAGGTGGTAGACCAGCGGGATGCCGGTGGGAACGTTGACGCCCACGATGTCGTCGTCGGCGATGCCGTCGAGGTACTTGATGATCGCGCGCAGCGAGTTGCCGTGCGCGGCGACCAGGACCGTCTTGCCGTCCTTGAGGTCCGGAACGATCGCGGACTCCCAGTACGGAAGCGCGCGCTCGAGGACGTCCTTGAGGCACTCGGTCTTCGGGATGGCCTCACCGGCGTAGCGCGGGTCGCCCTCCTGCGTGAACTCGTTGGTGTCCGAGATAACGGGCGGCGGCACGTCGTACGAGCGGCGCCAGATCATGAACTTCTCCTCGCCGAACTGCTCGAGGGTCTCGGCCTTGTTCTTGCCCTGAAGGTCGCCGTAGTGACGCTCATTGAGGCGCCAGTCGCGCTTGACGGGGATCCAGTGACGGTCCGCCGCGTCGAGGGCGAGGTTCGCGGTCATGATCGCGCGACGCAGGAGCGAGGTGTGCACCACGTCCGGCAGGATGCCCTCGGACTTGAGGAGTTCGCCGCCGCGCTTGGCCTCCCCCCAGCCCTTCTCGTTCAGCGGGACGTCCACCCAGCCGGTGAACAGGTTCTTTGCGTTCCATTCGCTCTCGCCGTGGCGGAGCAGGATGAGGGTGTAGGTCATGGTGCCCAGCCTAACCGGAGGCGCGACCCGTGCGGGTGTGGCCAACGTCCCGGCGCCCGGCCTTCTCGCGTGCGGCGTATCAGACCGCGATGACGCATGCGGGGCTCGTGACCTCCGCCACGGCACACGGCAGCTGCGCGATGTCGCCGATGCCCCGCTCGGGCGGCAGTCCCACCACGTCCGCGAGCGCATACGCCCTCACCCGGTGGCCCCGCTCCTCCCCCACCAGCAGCCTGTCGCCCACGACCGCGAAGTACCGGGGCCAGTGGCCGGCGTCGAATGCGCCGCGATACGTGAGCTCGCCCTCGGGTGCGACGTCGAACACGCTGATGACGTCGGCCCCGCGCACGCTCACGAGCACAAGGTCGCCGCCGTGACGGCGTGACTCGGCCGTCACGAGCGCGACGTGCGCGTCCTGCGGCTCGGCCGAGCGCGCGGGCGCAAGGGTCGCCGGTGTCTCCGCGACGACCTGCGCCGTCGCGCTCGCCGCGTCCCAGCGCAGCGTGCGCAGCACGTGGTCGAGCTCGCACGTCACGTAAATGAGATGGCCGCGCACCGCGGCGTGGCGCGGACCGGCCCCCGGAGGGAACGTCGCGGCGATCCCGTCGGACTCAAGCAGTCCGTCCTCCAGGATGCGGTAGCGGCGCAGCTCGTCGGTGCCCAGGTCGCACACCAGGAGGTGCCCCCCGCCCGGCGCGAGCACCGCCGAATGCGCATGGGGTCCCTCTTGGCGGTCCTCATTCGGGCCCGAGCCCGCGTGCGAGAACGACTGTGCCGGGGCATCGTCCACCGGCAGGCCGTCCTCGCCGAGCCGCACGACCGCGAGGTCGCCGCTCGAATAGTGGCTGACGTAGAGCGTGCGTGCGTCGGGGGCGAGCAGGAGGTGACAGGCGTCCGCGCCGCCGGTAGACAGCGACGCGACGATGCGCGGGCTGGCGGGGCGCGAGACATCCAGCACCGTGAGGGTGCTGGCGGGCAGTTCGCTCGCCGCGTAGGCGAGCGGAAGCCGCGGGTGGGCCAGCAGGAAGGACGGCGCGGGCAGGTCGAGGACCTGCGCCGCACCACCCACGCCGGTGCCGGCCTGGGCCCAGATGCCCTCGCCCAACCCGGCGGGAGTGCCGAGCCCCGCCGCCGGGTAGGTGCCCCAGAGCAGCGTCACCACACCGTCCTACTGGGCGGCGTCGTAGGCCTCGCGGACCTTGGCGGGGATGCGTCCACGCTCGGGCACCTCGACGCCGTTGGCCTTGGCCCACGTGCGGATGGTCGAGGCGTCCGACGCGGCGCGACGCGAACGCGCGGGCGACTTGCGGGCGGACACCCGGCGGCCAGCCTTGATCCACGGCGCGAGGGCGTCGCGAAGCTCGGCGGCGTGGGCCGCGGTGAGGTCCACCTCGTACGACGAGCCATCAAGGGCAAATGCGACAGTCTCGGTGGCTGCCGAGCCGTCGATGTCGTCCACCAGAACAACCTGAACCTTCTGAGCCACGGGGAATTCCTTTCACAGGGGGGTGACCCGATATTCGCACCTTTGACTTAGGGCGTCAATTTGATGCCATGCGAAATGCCCGGGAATAAATCGCGCGCGGAGAATTTTGGACCTCGGTGCTGTATGCGCGGCGGTGCGAGTGGGGACTACGCCGCGGGCGGCTCGTCAGGAGCCTCGGCGCGATCCTGTGCCGACAAGGCGGCATCCTCGCGGGCGAGAGCGGCCCGCTCATTGCGATCCGCACGAATCACGGCGCGGATCGAGAACCAGAACAGCAGGCCCACCCCGATCGACGGGATGATGCCGACGGTGACCGCCACCCACGTGTCCACGTCAGTCCTCGGTGGGCTTGACCAGGGGGAAGAGGATGGTCTCGCGGATGCCCAGTCCGGTGAGCGCCATGAGCAGGCGGTCGATCCCCATGCCCATGCCGCCGCTCGGCGGCATCGCGTACTCCATGGCGGTGAGGAAGTCCTCGTCGAGGCGCATCGCCTCGTCGTCGCCCTGCGCCGCCATGAGTGCCTGCTGCTCGAAGCGCTGGCGCTGGATGACAGGATCGACCAGCTCCGAGTACGCGGTGGCGAGCTCGAAGCCCCGCACGTAGAGGTCCCACTTCTCGACGATCCCAGGGATCGACCGGTGGTCGCGGGTGAGGGGGCTGGTCTCGACGGGGAAGTCGCGCACGAAGGTGGGGGCGCTCAGCGTCGACCCGACGTGGTGCTCCCACAGCTCTTCGACCAGCTTGCCGTGGTTGATGCGCTTCGGGTCGACGCTGAGCTCGACCGCGTCGCACAGGTCCTGGAGGCGAGCGACCGTCGTGTCGGGCGTGATCTCCTCACCCAGCGCCTCGGAGAGCGAGCCATACATCGTGAGGCTCGTCCAGTCTCCCGACAGGTCATATTCCGTGCCGTCGACGAGCGTCACCACACGGGTGCCGAAGAGATCGTCCGCCGCACCCTGCACCAAGTCCCGCGTGAGGGTCGCCATGGTGTCGTAATCGCCGTAGGCCTCATACGCCTCGAGCATGGAGAACTCGGGCGAGTGCGAGGAATCCGCGCCCTCGTTGCGGAAGTTCCTGTTGATCTCGAAGACCTTCTCGATTCCGCCCACGGCGGCGCGCTTGAGGAATAGCTCGGGGGCAATCCTCATGTAGAGATCGATATCGAACGCATTCATGTGCGTGATAAACGGACGGGCAGCGGCGCCGCCCGGCTGCGTCTGCAGCATCGGCGTCTCGACTTCCATGTAGCCGCGCGCGTGCAGGCTCTCGCGCAGGCTGCGCATCATCGCGGCGCGGTTGCGTGCGGTCTCGCGCGCGAGCGGCCGCGCGATGAGGTCGACGTAGCGCTGACGGACGCGGGACTCCTCCGAGAGTTCCTTGTGGAGCACCGGCAGCGGGCGAAGCGCCTTCGCGGCGATCGCCCACTCGTGAGCGAAGACCGACACCTCTCCGCGTCGCGACTTGATCGCGCGCCCCTTGGCGAACAGGTGGTCGCCCAGGTCGACGTCCGCCTTGAACGCAGCGAGGGATTCCTCTCCCACCTCGGCGAGGCTCAGCATGATCTGCAGGCGCTCGCCCGCGCCGTCCTGGATCGATGCGAAGCACAGCTTGCCGGTGTTGCGGATGAACACCACGCGGCCCGCGACACCCACGATGTCCTGGGTCTCTTCGCCGTCCTCGAGGCCCGCGTAGGTCGCCTTGACGTCCGCAATCTCGTGCGTCCGGTCCACGGCGACGGGGTAGGCCTCGCCTCCCGCGGCGATGATCCGGTCGCGCTTCTCGCGGCGCACACGCATCTGCTCGGGGATGTCCTCGGCGGGGGCGGGGGGCGCGGCGGGCGCGGCGGTCTGCTCAGTCACGGCGGCAAGTCTATCGGCGGCGGTGAGTGCGGCACTCATGGGCCTCGGGGTCAGGCGAGGTCGAGACCCAGGTCGACGATCGGCGAGCTGTGGGTCAGCGCGCCCACCGACATGAAGTCGACGCCCGTGGCCGCGACGTCGCGCACGTTCGCCAGCGTGAGGCCTCCGGTCGCCTCGAGCCACACCTTGCCCGTGCCGCCCGGCCCACCCTCTCCCGACTCGCCCTCTCCCGACCCGCGCTCGCCCGACCGGACCTCGGCCGCCAGCGCGGCCATGGCATCGGCGCTCATGTTGTCGAGCATGAGGAAGCGCGCGCCGGCAGCGATCGCCTCTCGCGCCTGCGCGGGCGACTCCACCTCGACCTGCACGGGGACGTCGGGGAAGCGCTCACCGATGCGCGCGATCGCGGCCGCGACGGAGCCCGCGGCGACGATGTGGTTGTCCTTGACCATCGCGCAGTCGAACAGGCCCATCCGCTTGTTCGTCCCGCCGCCGACGCGCACCGCGTACTTCTCGAGCTCGCGCAGGCCCGGCGTGGTCTTGCGCGTGTCGAGCACGCGCGCACCCGTGCCCTCGAGCGCGTCCGCCCAGCGACGCGTGTGCGTCGCGACGCCCGACGCGCGCGACAGCAGGTTGAGCAGGGTGCGCTCGGCGATGAGGACCACGTGTCCGGGCCCCTCGAGGCGCGCGACGACCCCCCCGGCGGGGAGGCGGTCCCCGTCGCTGGCCTCGCGCGTCACGTGAGGGGCGGGCAGGCTCAGCCGCTCGGCGACCTGCGCGAGGGTCTCCTCGATCGCGTCGATGCCCGCGAGGACGCAGTCCTCGCGTGCCGCGACCACGCCCGCGACGCGCGCCTCGGGAGCGATGGTCGACTGGGTGGTGACGTCACGGCCCGGGTCGCTGCCCAGGTCCTCGTCGAGAGACGTGCGGACGATGCGCGCGAGCGCGGCGCGGTCGAGCGGGGCGATCGTGGCGGCGGCCAGGGCAACTTCCTCGGGATGCGGGACGCGAGTCATGGGGCCATTGTGGCGCGGCGCGGCGTGGTCGCGGGCGCGGAGGCTCTCGGGGGCGCGGGAGCGGAGGCTCTCGGGGGCACGGGGCAGGTGGGGACTACGCGCGGCATACCCGGGACCTTTCGGGCATTCCCCGATATACCCCCACGGGGTATCCTGATCCCCACAAGCCGACCCCATCTGGAGGATGCGATGGCCGAGATTCACCTGTCCGCGGAGGAGATGGACCCCGTGGTCAAGCGCCTGCGCCGCGCCCACGGCCAGCTCGCGGGAGTGCTGAAGATGATCGACGAGGGTCGCGAGTGCGCCGACGTCGTGACCCAGCTCGCGGCGGTGTCGAAGGCGATCGACCGCGCCGGATTCACCATGATCGCGACCGGCCTCGAGCAGTGCGTGCGCGCCGACGAGGACACCACGGAGGCCAAGGAGCGCCTCCAGAAGATGTTCATGTCGCTGGCCTGACGGCCGTCGCGGAGCACCTGGGACCAAGGTCGGAATATACCCCCGGGGGTATCTGTTAGCATGGGTGCAACCCCCCCCTCACCGGAAGGACTCCCATGCGCATTATCGTGATCGGAGGCGTCGCCGGCGGCATGAGCGCCGCGGCCCGCGCCCGCAGGCTCAACGAGCAGGCCGAGATCATCGTGTTCGAGAAGGGCAAGTACGTCTCGTTCGCCAACTGCGGGCTGCCGTACCACGTGGGCGGCGAGATCGAGCAGGAGTCGTACCTGCTGCTCCACTCCCCCGCCTCCCTCAAGGCGGAACTCGACCTCGACGTGCGCATCGAGCACGAGGTGATCGGGATCGACCGTGACGCACAGACCGTCCTGGTCGCGACCCCCGAGGGCACCGAGACCTTTGAGTATGACGCGCTGGTGATGTCCCCCGGCGCGGACGCGATCCTGCCCCCGATCGACGGCATGGACCTGCCGCAGGTGACGCACCTGCGCACGGTCGACGAGGCACGCGAGCTCGCGGCCCGTGCCTCGACCGCGAAGCGCGCGGTCGTGATGGGCGCCGGATTCATCGGCCTCGAGACCGCCGAGGCGTTCCGCCACCGCGGCCTCGACGTCACCCTGGTCGAGCTCGCGCCGCAGGTGCTGCCCCCACTCGCGCCCGAGATGAGCGCGCTGGTCGAGAAGGAGCTCATCGCTCACGGCGTCGACGTCCGCGTGGGCGTGGCGGCGACGGGCGTGCAGGCGAACTCCGCTGCCGGGGACTCCGCTGCCGGGGGCTCGGCTGCGGACGATGCCGCGGTTACCGTCGCGCTGTCCGACGGCTCGAGCGTGCCCGCGGACATCGTGGTGGTCTCTGTGGGAGTGCGCCCCAACACCGCGCTGGCACGCGAGGCGGGCCTCGAGCTCGACCCGCGTGGCGCGATCCTCGTGGACGAGCGTCAGCAGACCTCGGACCCGCACATCTGGGCCGCCGGCGACGCGATCGCCGTGCGCCACGGCGTCACCGGCCAGGTCGGACCCGTGCCGCTCGCGGGCCCCGCCAACCGTCAGGGCCGCCGCGCCGCCGACGCGATCATGGGGCGCGCCGACGCCGCGCAGCCCGTCCTGGGCACCGCGATCGTGCGCGCCTTCGACCTCACCGCCGCCATGACGGGCGCGAGCCCGCGCATGCTCGACCAGGCCGGCATCGAGTACTTCGTGGTGCACACCCACCCCGGGAACCACGCGGGCTACTTCCCCGGCTCCGAGGTGCTTCACCTCATGGGCGTATTCTCCCCCGAGGGGACGCTACTCGGCGCACAGGCCGTGGGCCCCGAGGGCGTCGACAAGCGCATCGACGTGCTCGCGACCGCGCTGCGGGCGGGCTTCTCTGCCGATGACATCGCGGAGCTCGAACTCGCATACGCACCCCCCTTCGGATCCGCCAAGGACCCCATCAACATGCTGGGCTTCCTTGCGCAGAATGTGGTCAACGGGACCACCAAGGTGTGGACAGCGGGTGACCTCCCGTGGGCTCGGGACAACGCCCTGATTCTCGACGTGCGCTCGGAGCGCGAGTACGCCATGGGCCACCTGCCCGAGGCGATCAACCTCCCGCACACGCACATCAGGGAGTACATCGAGGGCGTCAAGCAGCTCGCGGCCGGCCGTCCCGTGCGCGTGCTGTGCGCCTCGGGCGTGCGGTCGTACTACGCGCACCGCGTGCTCGCGCAGCACGGGTTCGACTCGGCCACGCTCGATGGCGGCATGTTCACGCTCGTCGAGGCCGTCCGCGATCTCGAGCTCGCGACGGGGGCCTTCCAACCGGCCTGACCGCCCCGCGGCTCCGCCACACGCGCCGCTCTCTCGCGGCTCTCGCGGCTCTCGCGGCTCCGCCACACGCGCCGCTCTCCCGCGGCTCTCGCGGCTCCGCCACACGCCTGACCCGCAATGGGACGCTGGTGGTCGCTTCTGCGACGTGGCGACGCGCCATGGGACATCCATGGTCGCCGGCGTGTGGCGGAGCCGTGAGCGAGGCAGAGCAGGGCAGAACAAGGCAAAACAAGGCAAAACAAGGCAGAGAGCCCCCGTCACCCCAGCTCGAGCGGCGCCTTCATGAACTCGAGCTCGCCGTCCGGGTCGAGCCGCGCCCCGAGGCGCACGGCCCACGCGGGATCGGTGTCGGGAAAGTCCTCGCGCAGGTGCCCGCCACGGGACTCCTCGCGCATCAGCGCCGCCTGGACCAGCACGGACGCGGTCGCGACCACATTGGTGGTCTCCCATTCGGCGGTCTGGGGCATGACCGCCGTGACCGGCTCCGTGTGGAAGCGCGCGCGGATGCGGTCGAGCCTGGCCGCGGCATCGTCGAGACCGTCGCCATCCCTGACCGGCCCCGCGCCCTCGTGGGCGATCGCCTGCACCCTCGCGCGCATCGTCGCCGGTACCAGGGCCGACTCCCCCGCCCGCTCGACGGGCTCGAGCTGCTCGAGCACGGCATCGTCCACCATGGCGGCCGCGTCCCGCGCGGCCCTGCGCGCGAAGACCAGCCCCTCGAGGAGCGAGTTCGAGGCGAGCCGGTTGGCGCCGTGCACGCCGGTGCATGCGGCCTCGCCGATCGCGTAGAGGCCGCGCTGCGTCGAGCGTCCGTGCAGGTCCGTGAGGATGCCGCCGGAGTGGAAGTGTTGCGCCGGCGCAACGGGGATGAGGTCGCGGGACATGTCGATTCCGTGCTCGGCGAGCGACGCCCAGATCGACGGGAAGCGCCTCTCGAGGAACGCGCCGTCGAGGTGGCGACAGTCGAGGAAGACCGAGTCGGCGTCCTCCTCGCGCATCACGTCGACGATGTTCCTGCTCACCACGTCGCGCGGCGCGAGTTCCGCGAGCGGGTGGCGGCCCACCATGAAGCGCTCACCCGCGGCGCTCAGCAGGTACGCGCCCTCTCCGCGCACGGCCTCGGAGATGAGGGGCAGCTGCCCGCGCGCATTCGCGCCCTGCCACAACACGGTCGGGTGGAACTGCACGAACTCGACGTCCGCGACGGCCGCGCCCGCGCGCAGGCCCACGGCCAGTCCGTCGCCCGTGGACGATGCCGGGTTGGTGGACGAGCGGAAGACCTGGCCGATTCCGCCGGTCGCGATGATCACGGCCTTCGCGAGCGCTGCGCCCACGCCGTCGCGCGAGCCCTCGCCGATGATGTGGAGAGTGACGCCGCACACGGGACCGGGGCGACCGTCGGCATCGGGCGCGGCCGTGAGGAGGTCGACCACCATCGCGTGCTCGATCACCTCGATGCCGGGATCGTTGCGGACCGCCTCAAGCTGCTCGACGAGCGCGCGCGAGATCTCGGCTCCGGTCGCGTCGCCGCCCGCATGCGCGATCCTGTCCCGGTGGTGGCCGCCCTCGCGCGTGAGCGTGAGGTCGCCGTCGGGACCCAGGTCGAACTGCGCACCGCGGCGCAGGAGCTTGCGCACCGAATGCGGACCCTCCGTGACAAGCACGCGGACCGCCTCCTCGGAGCACAGTCCCACTCCCGCCACCAGGGTGTCCTGGAGGTGCTCCTCGGGGGTGTCATCGGGATCCATCGCCGCCGCGATTCCACCCTGAGCCCAGACCGTGCTGCCGGAGCTGAGCACGCCCTTGGTCACGACGAGCACGCGGTCGACCCGCTCGCGCAGGTCGAGCGCCGTGGTGAGGCCGGCGATTCCTGATCCCACCACGATGACGTCGGTGTCGATGGTCCAGCCGGGCTGAGGCGCGGCGAGGCGGCGCACGAAGGCGGTCATTCGCTCAGGCTACCGCCGGCGCGCTGTGTCGCCTTCTCGCGGCACTCGCCCCCTCCGCTCGCGGCATTCGCCCGCACCCGCTCGCACCATTCGCCCGCACCCGCTCGCGGCATTCGCCTGCGCCCGCCCTCGGCTCCGCCACACGAGGACGCGAGAATCGGCGCAGTTCGCGGGGCTCAGGCCCCGACACGCCGACGACACGCCGATGCCCGTGTGGCGGAGCCGCGAAAACGTGTGGCGGAGCCGCGGGGTAGCGCAGTCGAGCCGCGAAGAAGGGCGGCGCAGGCGGCGCAGGCGGGGTGGGCGGCGCAGGCGGCGCAGGCCGGGAAGGAGCGCGAGCCGCGCGTCAGCTCAGCGGGACGCCCGACGCCTCGAGCCCGAAGCCCTCGGGCACCTGGCCGGGGTCGGCGCCGCGCGACACGATCCGGTTCGACGCATCGACGAACACGACGCTGGGCTCGAAGACGCGCGCCTCGGCGTCCGCGAACAGGCCGTATGCGATCACGATCACCACGTCGCCCGGATGCACCAGATGCGCCGCGGCGCCGTTGATGCCCACCACGCCGGACCCGCGCTCGCCCGGAATCGCGTACGTGCTGAGCCGCGCGCCGTTGGTGACGTCGACCACGTCGACCTGCTGCCCGGGCAGCACACCGGCGGCATCGAGCAGGTCCGCGTCGATCGTGATCGAGCCGACGTAGTGCAGGTCCGCCTGCGTCACGGTGGCGCGGTGAATCTTGCCGGTGAGCATGGTGCGCTGAAGCGAGGTCATGGGGTCCTTCCGAGGTCGCGTCAGTCGGCGAGGGGGCCGATGCGCGTCACGACGTTGTCGATGAGTCGCGTCTCGCCCACGCGGGCGGCGACGGCGATCACGGCCACACCACGGTAACCCGCGTCGAGTGGCTGCGCGGACACCGGGTCGAGCGCATCGAGGTAGTCGAGCTCGACCTCGGGCACCTCCGCCATCGTGCCGCGCCCGGCCTCCACCACCTGGGCGAGCGTGCCGCCCGACCTGGCCACGGCATCGGCCGCACGAAGTGCCCGCGACAGGATGAGCGCGCGCGTGCGCTCGGCGGGAGACAGGAACACGTTCCGCGAGGACAGCGCCAGGCCGTCCGCGTCGCGCACGGTGGGGACGGCGACCACCTCGACCGGCATCGACAGGTCCCGCACCATGGTGCGCACGGCGATCACCTGTTGCGCGTCCTTCTGACCGAAGAACGCGAGGTCGGGCTGCGTCAGCCCCAGCAGCTTGCACACCACCGTGAGCACGCCGTCGAAGTGTCCCGGACGGTGCTCCCCCTCGAAGACCCGGCCGATCTCCCCCGCAGACACCGTCACGACCGGCGGCCAGCCGCGGTAGACCTCTTCGACGGAGGGCGCGAACACCACGTCGACGCCCAGCGGCTCGAGCAGGGCGGCGTCCGCCTCAAGGGTACGAGGATAACGATCGAGGTCAGCGGGGTCGTCGAACTGCAGAGGGTTGACGAACACGGTCACCACGACCTCGTCCGCCGCCTCGCGGGCCGCGCGCACGAGCGACAGGTGGCCCTCGTGCAGCGCACCCATCGTCATGACGACGGCACGGCTGGGGCGGTCGCCCGCGCGTCGCGCGGGACGGATCGCGGGGCCCCGCAGCTCGGCCGCGGTATGGACGATGCGCATCAGGCCTCCGTGTCCGTGTCGCCCGCCACGAGGGGCGCGTCGGGCCCCAGCGTCGCGATGATGTCCGCGTACTGCGCGGGGCCGATGCGTCCCCCGCTGAGCGCGAGGTCGGCCGTGACGCGCGCCATGGCCCGGTACGCGTAGAGCGCCTCGGGCTGACGCGCGAGCGCCTCGAGGTGCGCCGCGACGGTGCCGGCATCGCCGCGCACCACCGGACCGGTGAGCGTCGCGACCGCGCCGGGGGCCTCGCGCAGCGCCCCATCGACGGACGCATGCGTGAGCGGCCCGAGCACGCGCGCCGGCTCCTCGATGCCGATCCTCGCGAGCATCGCGCTCGCCTGCGTCACCGCGGTCACCACGTGATTCGCGCCGTGCACCAGCGCGGCGTGATACGCCGGCCGGTCCCACTCCTCGACCACGATCGGCTCGCCGCCCATCTCGACCACGAGCGCCTGCGCGATCGGCAGCATGCCCGGCGGCGCGGTCACGGCGAACACGGCATCGTGCAGCCGCGCGCGGTCCATGGACGTGCCGGTGAAGGTCATCGCGGGATGGATCGCCAAGGGGACGATGCCAGGGGTCGCCGCGTCCGCCAGGATCGCGATCCCGTGGCGGCCGCTCGTGTGGACCACGAGCTGCCCGGGCCGCCAGGCCTCGACGGCCGCGAGTCCGGCGGCGACGGCAGCGATCTCGTCGTCGGGAACCGTGAGCAGCACGAGCTCGGCGGCGCGCACGACCTCGTCCGGCGGGGCGATCGGCACGCCGGGAAGCAGCGCCTCGACGCGCGCGAGCGACGCGTCCGACACCGCCGAGGCCGCGACGACCTCGTGGCCCACCTCGCGCAGGGCGGCGGCGATCACCGCGCCCACGCGGCCGGCCCCCACGAGCCCGATCCGGAGGCGGCCGGGACGGCGCGTGTTCCCGCGCACCTCGTGGCCGCGCGCGGCGGGACCGGTCGTGTCAGGCATCGGCGACCACGGCATCGTCCAATCCCACCGCCGCCATCCACTGCTCGGGGGTCTGGCGGCGCCGGCCCGCGCGGGCGCGCGCGGCCTGTGCGTCGAGCAGCGCGAACGCGTCCTCCTGCGACAGGTGCGCCGCGATGGGCGTGACGGGGCCCGAGGTGGAGTGGACCTCGACGTTCGCGAGTCCGAGCGCGCGAAGGATCGGCCCCTGCGAGAGGCCGAGCGACTGCGTGCGCTCGTGCGGGACCACGAAGAGCTCCTTCTCCCAGCGGCCGCGGCGGATGAGCAGCGCCCGCTCGGTCGCGCGCACGCCACGGAAGCGCCACTGCCACGGATCGACCCTGCGTGCGGCGGGCGGGCTCGTGAGGAACCCACCCTCGTCGCCCGTCCCGTGCATCGCGTAGCCGAGCGTGCCGTGCGGGTCCGGGTCGCCCAGGTCGGGCAGCACGAGCCACACCGCGGTGAGCGCCTCCTGCCTGGTCGCGACGGGGTGCAGCACCGAGACGGACTCGCTGTCCTCGCCGTAGCCGGCGACGTTGATGGTCACGCGCCACCAGTCGGTCCAGCGCCACAGCAGGGGCTGGTGCAGGCGGATGGCCTGGACGCGCCCCGGCGGCACCGTCTGACGACGCGTCTCCATGAGCCCGTGGCGCAAGCGCAACCCGTCCTCGGAGATGCCCGCCGTGAAGCCGAACCCTCCGTTGAGACGGGTCCAGAAGAAGCTGAACAGCGCGCCGAGCGCACCCAACATCGCGACGAGGCTGGTGCCCACGATCGCGCCGACCGCCTCGACGATGTCGAGGTGGAAGAACAGCACCGCGATTCCCGCGACGATCGGCAGCGCGATCACGAGCAGCGCCGGGCCGCTCAGCAGCGTCGACACGACGAGTCGCCCGGTCGGCACCTTATAGACCTCGCGCTCGACGGCCGCGGCGATCGCGGTGCGCGCGGTCTCGGTGCCGCGCAGGATGTCCTCCGGGCGGCCCAGCGCCTCCGCGCGCTCGCCCAGATGTGCCCGTAGGTCGCGAAGGGACGATGCCGGGGCGACGTGGGCGCCTTCCTCCCCTGGCGCCTGGGGGTCCTGCTGGTTCTGTCGCTCGCGCTTGAGGCCGGCGGCGAGGTAGAGGATCTCGTTGCGCAGGGCCTCCGCGTCGCCCAGGCGCAGGAACTTGAGCTCGACGCTCGAGTCCTCTCCTCCGGCGACCTGGATGCTGAGCGCCGCGAACCCGAACACGCGCGCGAGCAGCGGCTGGACCACGTCAACCGCCTGGAGGCGGTCCAGGCGTGCCTGGCGCTGCTGACGGGTGACGATGCCCTGGCGCAGGTACACGGTGTCGTCACCCAGGCGGAACTCGGTGCGACGCCACTGCCAGTACGAGACGCTCAGCACCGCGGCGAAGCCGATCACGGCCGCGATCGCGACCCACAGCACGGGGAACTCGTCGAGGAAGTCGTAGTCGTCGCCCACGACCCAGGACGGCATGTTCTGGTAGAGGAAATAGGCGAAGACGGCACCCACCACGGCCCACCCGCCGAGCAGGGGGGAGACGGGGTGGAGCCGCGTCCACTCGCGAGGCGCCTCGTAGACGGGGGTGTCGCTCATAGCCCGGCGAGCCTCGCCTCTCCGCGCGTGGTGAGGCGGTCGCGCAGGCGCGCGGCCTCCTCGGCAGGCACCCCCGCGATCGAGGCGTCCGTGCCAGGTGACGCGGTGTGGAGCTGGACCGTCGCGAGGCCGAGCGCGCGGTCGAGCGGCCCCGCCTTGACGTCGACGTACTGCATGCGTCCGTAGGGCACCACGGTGACCGAGCGGAACATGCGTCCCCGGCGGACCAGCAGGTCCTCCTCGCCCTCGGCCCAGGCGTGCACGGTGACCTGACGGACCACGATCCACGAGAACCACGCACCGAGCGCGAGCCCGGCGCCGGTGAGGGCGAGGAACCAGGGCTCGGAGGAGAGCGCGGTGATCACCAGTCCCGCGATCACCAGCGGCGCCATCCAGATCCACAACGTGATGAGCCGAGCCGTGATGAGGCGGCGCGACACGTGGGTCCAGGGGGCATCTGCGTTGGTGTACCAGGTCATGGGATCAGTGTTCCACTTCGCACCGGGTCTGCCAGCATCGCGCCACCCGCCGCTTCACCCACCGGAGCGCGCCATGGGACGGCCATTGTCGGTTTCGAGAGGTTGGCGCCTCCCATGGGACATCCATGGTCGGCGCGGAGGGATGACGCCCCGCGACAATGACCGTCCCATGGCGCGCCAAGAACTCCGAAAGGCGACCATGAGCGTCCCATAGCGTGCGGGACGGGGGGCACGCGAAACAGGGACGGGGGGGCACGCGAAACAGGGACGGGGGCGAGCAGAGGCAAGTGAGCCCGCTACGCGGGGGCGGAGTCCTCGCGGTCGCCGCCGTCGTGCTTGCACCAGTGCTCGGCGACGAGTCCCGCCACCGCGAGCACCAAGCCACCCGCGACCGCCACGAGCGCGGAGATTGCGACCTCCCGGCGCGGCGCATGCGACCACTCGAGGGCCAGCGCGAGCGCATAGCCGCCAAACGCTCCCGCGATGATCGAGCCCGTGTACGCGCACGCCTGGGCGAACACCGCGGTGCGTGTGGCACGCATCGCGCTCAGCCCCGGGTTGTGCCCGGCGCGATACTGCCGCACGGACCACCCGAAGGCGAGGGCCAGCGCCGCGCCGGCACCCGCCACCACGACCACGGTCCATGGCACGGCGAGCGGCGAGCGCCCCGCCGCGAGTCCCAGCCGGGTGATGCCCCACGCGACGGCGGCCATCACGACCGCGATGATCGCGAGGCGCGTCTTGCTCAGCGGCGTCATCGCGGACTCTCGCTCGAGCGTCGCCTGAGGGAACACAGACCGGGGCCAGGCATCGTCATGCCTGGTGAGGCGCCTCGGGCGACGCCGGCCACTGCGCGGCCACCAGCTCGACGCCCTCCGTGCCAACCGCGGCGGCGAGGTCGGCGACGCGACCGGCACCGGCGACCTCGAACTCCGGGGCGAGAGTCGCCCAGGGCTGCAGCACGAAGGCGCGCGAGGTCGCGCGCGGGTGAGGGATGACCAGGTCCTCGGCGTCGATCTCGAGGTCGCCATACGCGAGGATGTCGACGTCGAGGGTACGCGGACCGTTCTCGACCAGGCGCTCGCGCCCGTGCAGCACCTCGACTCCCTGGCACGCAGCCAGGAGTTCGCGCGGCGCGAGGGCGGTCTCGACCTCGACGACGGCATTGAGGAAGTCGTCCTGCTCGGGACCACCCACGGGCCGCGTCTTGAACAGGGAGGATGCCCTCTGCACGGAGATCCCCGGGATGCGGTGCAGCTCCCACAGCGCCTCGCGGAAGGTCGCGTCGACGTCGCCGATGTTGCCGCCCAGCGCGAGGTACGCGCGCAGTGGCTGTGCGGGACGGGTGTCCGCCGGCCCCTTGGGCACCAGCACCGGCGCGAAGGGATCGCCCGGCGCGCCCGCCGAGGACCCGATGCGCTTGTCCGCCCACAGCCCGCCGGAGCGCAGGTCGCGGCGGATCTTGACCGCGACGTCGCGGAACTCGACGTGCAGCGGTGCCTGCGGCTTGTGGACGATCACGTCGACGCAGTGCACGCCGTCCATCTCGAGGATCGCGCGCGCGATGTGCTCGGCGACCGTCTCGAGCAGGTCCGCGGGGTCGCCGCCCAGGATCTCGGCGGCGCGGTCCGCGATGTCGGAGTAGTTCACCGTCCGCCCGAGGTCGTCACGCCCCGCGGCGGCGCGCGTCGACACGTGGGCGACCACGTCCGCGAGGAACAGCTGACCCGTCTCCTTCTCGGGCGCGTACACCCCGTGGAAACCGGTCACCCGGATGCCCTGCACGATGATCTGGTCGAGTTCGACCCCATCCTTGAGGTACGGAGTCACAGCCGGAGTCGTCATGCGTCCCATCCTTGCGCTCGCGCCGCGTTCTCCCAAGCCGACACGACGCGCACCGCATCCACGGCCGCCCCCGCATCGTGCACCCGCACGCCCCACGCCCCCGCCGCCGCCGCAAGCGCGGTCACCGCGGTGGTCGCGTGCTCGCGCGCGGAGGGGTCCGCGGCGTCGACGCCCGGCCGCGCGATCGCGGCGCCCAGGAACCGCTTGCGCGACGCGCCGATCAGCACGCGCCGGCCGCGCGCCCACTCGTCCATGCGGGCCAGCAGCGGCCAGTTCGAGTCGGTCACCTTCGAGAATCCCAGCCCGGGATCGAGGACGATGCGGTCGTCGGGGACGCCCGCCGCCACCAGGGCGGCGACGCGGGCGTCGAGCTCGCGCCCCACCTCGGCGACCACGTCCTCGTAGGTGTCGCGGCCGTCCATCTCGGTGGAGTGAGCGCGCCAGTGCATCGCGACGAAGTCGACGTCGAGTCCGGCCACGGTGGCGGCCATCTCGGGATCCGCGAGCCCGCCGGAGACGTCGTTGACGATGCTCGCCCCGGCCTCGACGGCGGCACGGGCCGTGACCGCGTTCATGGTGTCGATGCTGGTTGCGACGCCCTCGCTCGCGAGCGCCCGGATGACGGGCACCACGCGGCGGATCTCCTCGTCGACCGGCACGCGCACGGCACCAGGGCGGGTGGACTCGCCGCCCACGTCGACCAGCGCTGCACCCTGCGCGAAGAGCTCGAGGCCGCGGGCGATCGCCGCGTCGTGCTCCGAGAACCGACCCCCATCGGAGAACGAGTCGGGCGTCACGTTGAGGATGCCCATGACGAGCGTCACGGCCGCGCCCTACTTCCCGACGATCAGGCTCATCGCCTCCGCGCGGGTGGCGCCGTCGCGCATCGCTCCGCGCACGGCGGAGGTCACCGTGCGCGAGCCGGGCTTGCGCACCCCGCGCATCGACATGCAGAGGTGCTCTGCCTCGACCACGACGATCACGCCGCGCGCGCCGAGCTCGTCGACCAGGGCATCGGCCACCTGCGTCGTGAGGCGCTCCTGCACCTGAGGGCGCTTGGCGAACACATCCACGAGCCGTGCGAGCTTGCTGAGGCCCGTGATGCGGCCGTCCGTGCCCGGGATGTACGCGACGTGCGCGACCCCGTGGAACGGCACCAGGTGGTGCTCGCACATCGAGTACAGCTCGATGTCCTTGACCAGGATCATCTCCTCGTGGCCCAGCTCGAACACCGCGGACAGCACGTCGGCGGGATCCTGGTGGAGGCCACCGAAGAACTCCTCGTAGGCGCGCGCGACTCGTGCGGGGGTGTCGCGCAGGCCGTCACGGTCGGGGTTCTCCCCGACCGCCGCGAGAATCTCGCGGACCGCGGCCTCGATGCGCGGCTTGTCGACCGCCATCGTCACTGGTCCTTCGGCTCGATCAGGTCGGGCGCGGGTGCGGAGTCGTCGCCGTCATCCTCGCCGCCGCCCTCGCCTTCACCCTCGCCGCCGCCGGCGGCGGTGCCGTCCTCGCTCGACCCAGCCGCGGCATCGTCCCCCACCTCGGGAGAGGCGACGAGAGGGATCGCACCGCCCTTGGCCGATGCGGGGGCCGCCTCGATCCAGGCGCCCGAGATCCACTCGTCGCGCGCGGGGATCTGCTCGACCTTCGCGAAGATGTCCGCGAGCTCTCCCTCGTTGAGGGTCTCCTTCTCGAGGAGGGCCTCCGCGAGCGTGTCGAGCATGGCGCGGTTGGTGACGAGCGCGAGAGTGGCCTCGGCCATCGCGTTGTCCATGAGCGCGCGCACCTCCTGGTCGATGGTCGACGCCACCGACTCGGAGAACTCGCGGCCGTGACCCATGTCGCGGCCCAGGAAGACCTCACCCGAGCTGCCCGTGAGGCGCACCGAGCCGATGCGCGTGGACATGCCGTACTCGGTGACCATCTGCTTGGCGATCTCGGTGGCCTGAGAGATGTCGTTCGAGGCGCCCGTCGACGGGTCGCCGAAGACGAGCTCCTCCGCAATGCGGCCACCCATCGCGTACGCGAGGTTGTCGAGCAGCTGGTTGCGCGTCTTGGAGTAGCGGTCCTCCTGCGGCATGACCATCGTGTAGCCGAGCGCCCTGCCGCGGGGAAGGATCGTCACCTTGGTGACGGGGTCGGTGTGGCGCATCGCCGCTGCTACTAGGGCGTGTCCACCCTCGTGGTACGCGGTGACGCGCTTGTCGTGGTCGTTCATGACGCGCGTGCGCTTCTGCGGTCCGGCGATGACGCGGTCGATCGCCTCGTCCATCTCGGACGGGCCGATCAGCTGCTTCTCGCGGCGCGCGGTGAGCAGCGCGGCCTCGTTGAGCACGTTCGCAAGGTCGGCGCCGGTGAAGCCGGGGGTGCGGCGCGCGAGGCCGTCGAGGTCCACCTCGGGAGAGATGGGCTTGCCCTTGGCGTGCACCTGAAGCACCTTGACGCGGCCCTTGAGGTCCGGTGCATCGACGCCCACCTGCCGGTCAAAGCGGCCGGGGCGCAGCAGCGCGGGGTCAAGGATGTCGGGGCGGTTGGTCGCGGCGATCATGATGATGTTGGTGTGGATGTCGAAGCCATCCATCTCGACGAGCATCTGGTTGAGCGTCTGCTCGCGCTCGTCGTGGCCGCCGCCCAGGCCGGCGCCGCGGTGACGGCCGACGGCATCGATCTCGTCGACAAAGATGATCGCGGGGCTGTTCTTCTTGGCCTGCTCGAAGAGGTCGCGGACGCGCGACGCACCCACGCCCACGAACATCTCGACGAAGTCGGATCCCGAGATCGAGAAGAACGGCACGCCCGCCTCGCCCGCGACGGCGCGCGCGAGCAGCGTCTTGCCCGTGCCGGGAGGGCCGTACAGCAGGACGCCCTTGGGGATCTTGGCTCCCACGGCCTGGAACTTCGCGGGGTTCTCGAGGAACTCCTCGATCTCCTTGAGCTCCTCGACGGCCTCGTCCACACCCGCGACGTCCTCGAACTTCACGGTGGGGGTGTCGGGCGTGACCAGGGAGGCCTTGGACTTGCCGAAGTTCATGAGGCGGCCGCCGCCCCCACCCTGCATGTTCGACATGATGAACCAGAACAGGCCCACGAGCAGCAGGATCGGCAGGAACGTGAACGCGAGCGTCGCCCAGATCGAGCTCTGCGGGACCTCGGAGTTGTAGCCCTGCGCGGGCTCGGCGGTGCGGATCGCCTCGACGACCTCGTCACCCTGCGGCGCGACGTAGAAGAACTGCACACGGTCGCCCAACTCGCTCCACTCCGCCGGGGAGTCATCGGGGAACTCCGCGGGGTCGATCAGCGTGATCTCGACGCGCTGATCGCCGTCGACAATCTTCACCTGTTCGGCCACCTGGGCGCGCAACATGGCAAGCCCCTCGGAGGTGTCGACACTCTCGACACGGGGGCCGAGCAGACCCGACACGGCCCAGCCGACCACCAGGGCTGCCAGGACATAGAAGATAATCAGGCGCAAGTTGAGGACGTTCTTCATCGTGAGGTCGACTCTACGCGGTGGCACCGACGCAAGGTAAAGGTTTCGCTCACGGCGTGGTGGGGGTGTTTCAACCGCTGCTTGTCCCGCGGCTCCGCCACACGGATTCGCGGCTCCGCCACACGCCGCTCGGCGTGTCGGCGGCGTGTCGCCGTCGAAAGCCCTCCTGAGGGACGATGCGCCGGCTCGCTGTGTGGCGGAGCCGCAGGAGCCGCGCCCGGGTCGTGTGGCGGGGCCGCGGGCCCGCGGGTTCAGTAGGCGAGCGCCGCCGTGATCTGCTCGACGACCTCGTCGAGGTGGAACATGACGTCGGCATAGGAGAAGCGCAACACCCGGTAGCCGGCGACCACACACACGCGGTCGCGCCGCTTGTCCTCGATGACTTGGGCCGGGGAACTGTGGTGCTCGCTGCCATCGGTCTGGACAACGACCTTGCCAGACACCACCAGGTCCACCCGCCCCGCGCTTGCGATCCGCACCTGTGGCCGAACCTCGAATCCGCGTTCGACAAGCGCCACGCGAAGGATCGTCTCGAGCAAGGACTCGGCTCGCGCATCAACCATGTCCATCAGCCACTGGCGCCGGTGCGGTTCGGTGAAGGTGAAGTCCGCGATGTCGCCGCGGGCCAGGAAGCCACGGTTGAGCGCCGCATCGAGCGCGACGATCTGCTGCATGCGGTCCGCGCAGCGACCTAGGAGGTCAAGCCCGACCGCAATGGTCGCGGAGTCGGATCCCCCCGGGGTGTCGAGGCGGTGAAGCGTCACCCCCGACACCGGTCGCTTGTCCGTGGCGCGCCGAGCTCGGTCCCTGGGGACGACCAGATGCACGCATGGGTCGGCCGCGATGATGGGCAGCTTTAGCGCCTCGCACAGGCTCAGGCAGCAGAGTTCCGCGCGGTACGCGGCCCTGAGGATCGCCGCTCGTGACGCGTGCGGCAACGCGTAGCAGCCTCGAAGTGGACGGACCACGTGGCCACCGGCGACCTCGCGGCGCAGGCGCGATTCCGTGACGCCGCTCGCCAGCAAGGTCTCCAGGCGCGCGGCGCCTCCAGATTCGTCCAAGACTCGTCGCGCATCCACGGATCGACTGTGGACCCGCCGCGCGTGTGCGACGCCTCATCCCCAAAAACAGGTCGGCCCGCCCCCGCACCGCCGGCCCTGTGAGCATCGGCACCACCGGCGCCGCGCAGCGGTGCCGCCCGGCATCTCCCGCGGCTGCGCCACACAAGGAGCCCCCCAGGTCGCGCTATCCCGGCCTTTCGCCCGCGACTCGCCGGCGACACGCCGAGCGCTGTGTGGCGGAGCCGCGAATCCGTGTGGCGGAGCCGCAAGACAGCGCGGTGTGGCGGAGCCGCGTCTCCACGGCCAGCAGGCGCAAGACGCCAGCAGCCGCGAGAGACCTGCAGCCGGTTACCGCTCGTAGACCTCGGGCTTGAGCACCGCCACGAACGGCAGCGTGCGGTAGTTCTCCGCGAAGTCGAGCCCGTAACCCACCACGAAGTCCGGCGGGATGTCGAAGCCGATGTACCGCACCGGCACGTCCACCACGGCGGCGGCGGGCTTGCGCAGCAGCGCCGCGATCTCCACGGACGCCGCCCCACGCGAGCGCAGGTTGCCCAGCAGCCACGACAGCGTCACTCCGGTGTCGATGATGTCCTCGACGATCAGCACGTGCCGTCCGGTGAGGTCGGCGTCGAGGTCCTTGAGGATGCGCACCACGCCCGAGGACTTGGTGCCGGACCCGTACGAGGACACCGCCATCCAGTCCATCTGCACGCTCGGCGGCATGCGGCGCGCGAGGTCGGCCATCACCATGACCGCGCCCTTGAGCACGCCCACGAGCAGCAGGTCCTTGCCCTCGTAGTCGGCGCGGATCGCGGCGGACATCTCGTCGAGCTTGCGCCCGATCGCGTTCTCGGAGACCAGGACCTCGGAGAAGTCGCTCATGTCGTACTGGAAGCTCACGGCTGGTTCTCCTCCAATGGGTGGCTGATGACCAGCCTGCCATATTCGCGGCGCGCCTCGAATCCGCCCGGAAGCGAGATCGCGCCCTGTCCCTTCCACGCGGTGACCAGCGAGTCGAGCGCCGCCACGTGCGTCGCGGTGAGCGGCCCGGCCCCGCGGTTCTCCGCGAGCATCTTGAGCATGCGCGTGCGGATCGCGTCGGGCAGGGCCGCGAGCATGTCGCAGCGCCAGTCGTCCGAGCGCACCGCGGACACCGACGCCCCCATCGCGGAGCGCGCCTGCCGGTCGAGCTCGTCGGCATCGGCCTGCAGCAGCGCGGCGGATCGCGCGAGCCCCGACACCACCCCGGGCCCGAGCACCTCGACCAGCGACGGCATCACGCGCGTGCGCAGCGCGGAGCGGCGCGGGCCGTCCTCGGTGAAGTTCGTGGGGTCGTGCCACGGCTCGAGGTCGAGCGCCTCGCACGCCATCATCGTGTCCTTGCGACGGATCGTGAGGAACGGACGGACGATGCGCCCGCGCCTGGCGGGGATCCCCGCGAGCGCGCGGGCACCCGAGCCGCGCGCGAGGGCCAGGAGCACGGTCTCCGCCTGGTCGTCCATCGTGTGTCCCGTGAGCAGCAACGGCGCGAGGCCGCCCTCCGCGTCGATCCGCGCCTCGAGCGCCGCGTACCGCGCCTCGCGCGCCGCCGCCTCCATGCCGCCCGCGCGTCCCACCGTCACCTTCTCGACGTAGACCGTGTGGATGCCGGCGCGACGCACCTGGTGAGCCGCGCGCTCGGCCACGACCGCGGAGTCGGGCTGCAGGCCGTGGTCCACGATGATCGCGCCGGCGAAGAGTCCCTGCTTGCGGGCCACAAAGGCGACCGCGGCGGCCAGCGCCAGCGAGTCGGGGCCACCCGAGACGGCGACCCACACGCGCGTGCCGAGTTCGAGTTCGCCGAGGGCGTCACGCACCGCCACGCGGCACGCCGCGACCGCGGGATGCGGTCCCGTCAACGGATTGCCCTCATCCTTCACATCCGCATTCTGCCAGCGCCGCGAGGAACTCGTCGAACGCCGACTGCGGCCGCTCCTGCCCGTACGGCATGCCGTCCGCAAGGATCGCGACGGCGAGTGCACGACCGTCCGCCGTGACGATCACCCCGGCGATCGAGGTGACCCCCGTCAGGGAACCCGTCTTCGCGCGCCAGAAGCCCGCGACGGGAGAGCCGACGTAGCGCGACTCGACCGTGCCCTCGAGCCCCGCGAGCGGCAGCCACGACAGCAGCCCGAACAGTCCCGGCTCCTCACGCGCGACCGTGAGCGCCGCGGTGAGCATCGCGGGAGCGATCTGGTTGCGGTCCGAGTACCCCGCGCCGTCGTACAACTCCAGTCCCGCGGTCGGCACCCCCAGGTCGCGCAGCGCGAGCGTGATCGCCGAGGCCCCACCCGCGGGAGTCGCGGGCCTGCCCATCGCGAGCGCCAGCACGCGCGCGACCGCCTCGGACACCGTGTTGTCGGACACGGCCAGCAGGTGCCGCGCGACCTCCGCGAGCGGCGCGGACTCGACGGCCGCGACCTCCGTGGCCCCGGCATCGTCCCTCACGGGGGACGATGCCCTGGTCGCCTCTCCCTCGACGGTCAGTCCGCGCTCCCCGAGCGCGGCAATGAAGAGGCCCGCGGCGTGCAGCGAGGGGTCGGCGGCGCGCTGGGCGTAGTTGTCATCGCTGAGGCGCGCGCCGTTGACCGCGAGGCCGGTGACGGGGGCGGCGTATCCCATGTCGAACGCGTAGTCGGGCCACTCCTCGGGCCACGCGGGGCCGGGGAAGGCGAGGTCGTCGACGACGACGGTGAGGCCCGCGGCATCGTCCCCCACCGCCGCCGCCACCTGCGCGGCGAGGTCCCCAAGCCCGGCCCAGCCCTGCGCGGGGTCGTCGCCAGCGCCCACCGTGCCGCCGTGTCCCTCGCCCGCCGCGAGCATGACGTCGCCGCCCGCGACCAGCGTGAGCGTGCGGGTGGTTGGGTTCCAGGTGACAGTCGTGCGGGTGCGGAAGTCCGCTCCTAGGTGACCGACGGCCGCGACCGCGGTGAGCAGCTTGGTGGTCGAGGCGGGGACCTGGGGGTCCGCGGCGGAGAGGTCGGCGTAGACCGTGCCGTCGAGGTAGTCGATCACGGAGATGTTCGTGGACTCGCCGGTGCGCGGGTCGGCCCGCACTGCCTCGGCGAGCGACTGAACGGTCGCGGTGTCAGGGCGAGGCGCGTCGGGGTCGAGGTCGGCGACGGGCGCGGCGGTGGGATCGGGCGCCGCAGCCACGGGCGCGGCGGTGATGAAGGGCGCCTGCGGCACCTCGACGGGCGCGGCGGTGATCCAGCCGGGGACCACGTCGCGCGCGTCGGCGTACGCGTACCCCCCGCCGAGCAGCAGGACGGAGCCCGCCACGCCCGCCACGATTCTTCGCACCCACGACCTCCGAACATGCGTCACACTAGTACCCGGACCGCTCTAGGACCTCAGACCTACCGTTAAGGACCCAGCATGGAATTCGACGTCACCATCGAGATCCCGAAGGGCTCGCGCAACAAGTACGAGGTGGATCACCACACCGGCCGCATCGTCCTCGACCGCATGCTCTTCACCTCGACGCGCTACCCCGATGATTATGGCTTCATCGACGGCACGCTCGGTGAGGACGGCGACCCGCTGGACGCGCTGGTGCTGCTCGAGGAGCCCACGTTCCCCGGCTGCCAGATCCGCTGCCGTGCGCTCGGGATGTTCCGCATGCGCGACGAGGCCGGCGGCGACGACAAGGTGCTGTGCGTGCCCGTGGGCGACCAGCGCCAGACGTGGCGCCAGGAGCTCACCGACGTCTCCGACTTCCACCGCCTCGAGGTCCAGCACTTCTTCGAGGTCTACAAGGACCTCGAGCCCGGTAAGTCCGTCGAGGGCGCCCACTGGGTCTCGCGCGAGGAGGCCGAGGAGGAGATCCGGTCCTCCTTCGAGCGCGCCAAGGGCACGCCGTTTGCGACGCTCAACCCGCTGCACCCGCCGCAGGACCACTGAGCCCGGGTTCTCTCCGGCTCTTGCTCTGCTTTTCCCTCGCGGCTCCGCCACACGGAATCGCGGCTCCGCCACACGCCCGCGCGCTGTGGGACGCTCACTGTCGCTTTTCGCAGGTCCGAGCGCGCCATGGGACGCTCGTTGTCGCACGGTGCAGGGCGTGTGTGGCGGAGCCGTGAGCTGAGACAGCCGCAACCCGTGACTACGGCCGTCCCACGTAGGGGATGAGGTTGCCGACGCGCCAGCTCGCGTCGTACGCGCGAATCTGCGCCACATCGCCCGGCTTGGTCGCCTCAGCGATCATGCCGCCGCCGATGTAGATGCCCACGTGATAGATCGCCGACGTCGACCGCCCCGAGCCGTAGAACACCAGGTCACCGGGGCGCATCTGCGAGATCGGCACCTTGGTCAGCGCGTTGTACTGGGTCTGCGATGACCGCGGGATCATGATGCCCGCGGAGCGCCACGCGGCATACGTCACGCCCGAGCAGTCATACGCGGGGCCGTTTCCGCCCAGCAGATAGTCGGTCCCCATGAGCGTGAGCGCCTTGTCGACCGCCTGCTGACCCTGCGCCGCGGAGGACTTCCATCCGCCGGTGACCGGCGGGGCCGGTGTCTCGGTGGGCTTGGGGGACGATGTCGTGGTCGGCTTGGGCGTCGACGTGGTCGTGGGCTTCGGGGTCGACGTGGTGGTCGGCTTCGGCGTCGATGCCCCGCCGTCGGAGCCACCCGAGCCACCCGAGCCGTCGGAGCCACCCGAACCGCCCGAACCGCCCGACTGCTCGGCCTCCTGCTGCGCCTGCTCCCACGCCTCGCGCTCCGCCTCGCGCCGGTCCGCCTCGAGCCCCTCCTGCCGCTGCTCCTCGAGCGCGACCGAGACACCGCGCATCCGCGCGAGCCGCTCGATCGCGGAGGCGCGCGCCGCGGCGGCTCCCGCGACGGCCTCATCGGCGTTGCGCTGGAGGTCCTCGGCCTCGGCGAGTGCGGTGGCGGCCGCGGCGACGGCGGCCTCCGCGTCCTCGGCCGCACGGGCGGCGTGGTCGCGCATCGTGGTCGCGACCAGCTCGGCCGCCTTGACCTCCTGAATGAGGAGGTCGGCCTCGTCGGACGAGCGCGTGATGGCCTCGGAACGCACCACCACCTGCTCGACCGTCTCGGAACCCACCACGACGCCGAGCGAGCTCATCGCACCCGAGTCGCGGTACGCGGCCTGCGCCACGACGGCGAGCTGTGCACGGGCGGCGGCGAGCGCCTCCTCGGCCTCCGCGGCGCGAGACTGCGCCGCGTGGAGCGTGGCCTGCGCCTCCTCGCGGTGGGCGTTGGCGAGCGAGTACTCGTCCGCGGCGAGCGCGGCGGCGGTCTCCGCGTCCGCGCGTGCGGTCTCGAGCGAGACGATCGCGGCATCGAGCGTGTCGACGCTCGCGGCGGCCGATGCTGCGGCCGCGCGGGCGGCATCGATCTGGTCCTGGCCGGGGTAGTTGTCCGCGGTCGCACGGTGAGGAGGTCCGGCGATCACCAGCGCGCTCGCGGCCACGGCGATGGTGGCCAGGGCGGCCACCCGTCTGCGCAGGATCACCCCTGCCTCCTTCTCGTCTCGCGAGTCACATCTGTCACATCTGTCACTTCCGCGCTCATCCTAAACCGGACCATCCGCGCGCGGAACCGCCGTGTGCGAAAGTCCACGCGGCATCGTCCCTCTCTTCGGACATCGGCATTCACAAGACCGCACTTGAGCACGGGCGTGCGCGCGCGACCGTCCCCTAGGCTGAGCGCCATGGATGACGACGGCATCGAGACCGACGCGAGGGCCGCCGACGAGGGGCCGGGCCCCGGCGCGCCGATCCCCGCGAGCGCCGCATGGCGCGACGGCGACCACCCGGGCCGACGGCTGTTCTTCGCGCTGGGCGACCTCGAGCTCGAGGCGGATCCGCTGGGTGTGCTGCCCGGCGTGACGCTCGCGTACGAGACGTGGGGCGAGCTCAACGCCGCGCGCGACAACGCGGTGTACGTCGCGCATGCGCTCACGGGCGACAGCCACGTGTTCGGTCCCGCGGAGCCGGGCCACCACACGGGCGGCTGGTGGAACGCGATGGTCGGGCCGGGCAAGCCGATCGACCCGGCGCGCCACTTCATCGTGTGCGCGAATGTCGTGGGCGGGTGCCAGGGCTCGACCGGGCCGTCCTCCCCTCACCCCGAGGACGGGCGACCGTGGGGATCGCGCTTCCCCTACGTGACGATGCGCGACATGGCCCGCGCGGAGATCGCCCTGATGGACCATCTCGAGATCGACCGGTGGAGGCTCATGACCGGCCCGTCGATGGGCGGCATGAGGGCGCTTGAGTGGACGGTCATGGCGCCGGGGCGGGTCGGGGCGATCGCTCCCGTGGGGTCGACGGGGGCCGTGACCGCGGACCAGATCGCGTGGTCGACCGCGCAGCTCGCAGCCATCGAAGCCGACCCGAGGTTCAGGGGTGGCGACTACTACGACGCGGCGGACGGCGACGGGCCGCACGTGGGGCTAGGCATCGCGCGCATGATCGCGCACACCACGTACCGCAGTGCAGGGGAGCTCAACGATCGCTTCGGGCGCTCCTACCAGGGCGAAGGCGACCCGATCGGCCGGGGCGGATTGTTCGCGGTGCAGTCTTACATCCAGCATCACGCGCGCAAGCTTGCGCGGCGCTTCGACGCCAACACCTACGTGCGCCTCGCGCAGGCGATCCAGTCGCACGACGTGGGACGCGGTCGCGGCGGCGTCGAGACCGCGCTCGCGCGCTACACCGACCCTGCGCTGGTCATCGCGATCGACTCCGACCGGCTGTATCCGCTGCAGAACTCGCAGCGGCTCGATGCCGCACTGTCGGGCTCCGCAGGAGTCAAGGTGGTGCATTCCGCGGTGGGTCACGACGGCTTCCTGGTCGAGACGGCACAGATGAACGCGTTCATGGAGGAGTTCGAGCGCGAGCTGTGAGGGGCGGGTTCGCGCAGTCGCGGCTGACTCTCTCGCGGCTCCGCCACACGGATTCGCGGCTCCGCCACACGCCAGCGACCGTGAGCGTCCCATGGCGCGCCGACTCCTCCGAAAAGCGACCACCAGCGTCCCATGGGGGGTCCGGCGTGTGGCGGAGCCGCGGAGATGCCGGGCGCGGAACCCAGCTCAGGCGGGCGCGCCGAGCCCCAGCCCCGCGTAGCGGTAGAGGAACGCCGCCATCGCATCGCGCTTGATGTTCTCGAGCGGACGGAACTCGGTCCGCCGCCCCACGGTCCAGCCCGTCGAGATCTCCATCTCCGCGAGCCACGTGATCTCGTGGAAGAACGGCGTGCTCGGCTTGATGTCGGAGAACTTCGTGATCGACGGGGTCTCCCACCAGGGCGACCCCGCGAAGCGGTAGAGGAACGCGGCCATGGCGTCACGCGTGATCGGCCGGGACGGTCGGAACTCGCGTCCGCCGGGCACCTCCCACCCCGTGGTGACCCCGGTCTGTGCGAGCCACACGATCTCCTCGTAGAACGGGTGCGAGGTCGGCACGTCGACGAACGGCGAGCCCTCGTCGAGGTCCACGTGCGGCGAGCCGGCGAAGCGATACAGGAAGGCCGCCATCGCGTCGCGCGTGACCCTGCCGAGCGGCCGGAACTCCTGCTGCCCGCCTGCGACGGGGTAACCCGTCGAGATGCCCTCGTCCGCGAGCCACTGAATCTCCGTCGTGAACGCGGAGCCATCCACGTCGGCGAACTCGATCCGCGGGCGCTCGGCGAGCTCCGCATCGATGCCGCGCGCGTCACCCGCGGTGAGGTCGACGGCGGTCGCGGATGCGAGGGTCTCGGCATCGTCCCAATACTCGGACTGGACGCGCGAGACCTCCCTGCCGGTGGCATCGTCCCAATAGCCCTCGCCGTAGAAGCGCACCGTGTACTCGCCCGGCGGAAGCCCCGGGATCGCGTACGTGCCGTCGGGACGCACCCAGCCCGTGCGGCTGAGCTTCGAGACGGGGTCAAGCACGTGGACGTGGAGCGTGTCCGCCTCGCGCGGGTCGAGGGTCGATGCCAGCGTCACCGTCCCGCTGATGGTCCGGGCGAGCTCGAGCCGCACGTCGCGCTCGACGCTGCCGCCACTCACGTCGATCACGTTGGCGGTGCCCTGCGTGCGCCTGTTCTCGAGGTACTCGATCGCGAGGCTCGACTCGACCCACGCGCCCGAGCCCGGGTCGCGATAGCCGGAGTCGGAGAACTCGACGGTGTACTCCCCCGGCACCAGCCCCGACAGCGAATACGTGCCGGCCTCGGGATCCACCACGCCGAACGTCGTGCCCGTGGGCCCGAACGCCATCACCTGCACTCCCCGCAGCGCCGCCGGGTCCGCGCCGTCCTCGACGGCGAGTGCCCCGGTGATGGTGCGGCCCTGCGCGAGCTCGGCGTTCACCCCGATGAAATTGCTCCCCCCAACGTTGACCGGGGTCGCGTCCTCGCGAGTGAGGGCGTCGGCGTAGAACTCGCGGATCACGTTGGTGCGGTCCGCCCCCTCGCCCGCCCCGTCGAACTCCAGGATGTACGTGCCCGGCTTGAGCCCGGTGAGCTTGTAGGCCCCCGTCGCGGGGTCGACCGCCGCGGTCGCGGTGGTGGAAATCCCCGCATCGACCGGCTCAGCAAAGACCTCGATCCCCTGGGCCAGCAGGGCGGGGTCCGCGCCGGGCGCGAGAGTCACGGTGCCCGCGATGGTCCTGCCGTGCTCGAGTTCCGCGTCGATTCCCGTGACGTCACCCGGGTTCGCGCCCTGGCCCACCGGCACCTGCGTGGCCAGGTGGTACGTGGACGCGCCGCGCCAATACTCGCCCACGGCGTTGGGGGTCACCTTGAGATCCGTGGCGGGGTCCACGTAGGTGCCCACCAGGAACTCGACGGTGTAGACGGCGCTTGGCAGCCCTTCGACCACGTACGCGCCGGTCGCGTCGGGCGACACGGTCTGGTCGACCCACGGGTCGTACGACCGCACCTGCACCTGGATCGCGTCCATGGCCTCGGGCGGCACTAACGGCGGAAGCGTGACCGTGCCGGAGAGCGAGTAGGTCTCCGCGGCCTGCGCGGGGACGATGCCCGCTGCACCGAGCGCGGCGGCCATCAGGAGGGCGGCGGTCGCCCGCGCGGCGCGGGCGAGACGGGAGGAGCGGGCGAGACGGGAGGAGCGGGTGCGGGGAGTGCGCGGGGCGCGAGGCATGCGGCTCATGGTGCGCCGAGCGTATCGCGGGGGTGCCCCCGGCGAAGCGACCGCCCCCGCCCCGCGGCTCCGCCCCCGCCCCGCGGCTCCGCCCCCGCCCCGCGGCTCCGCCACACAACAGCCCTCCCCACGGGCGCAATCAGCGGCTGCAGCGGCCGACTCGCCGACGACACGCCGAGCCCTGTGTGGCGCAGCCGCGAAACGGTGTGGCGGAGCCGCAGCACGGCGCAACCGCGAAAGCGTGTGGCGGAGCCGCAGCACGCGCGAGCACTCACTCGCCGCCCGCTTGCCAGCCACGCCGCGTCCGGGCTACAGTCCCACCCATGTTCCGTCGAATGTGTCGCTGACCCCGCGCACGTTCGGCGTGCGCCCGTGACGGGCGCCGGCCTCCTCCTCACGACGGAGTGGCAGGCCAGATCTCTCCCGTAGCGGGCACCGCCTCGTCGCGCGCCGCGCCCCTCGGGGTCGCGGACTGCCGGTGCGCTTGCACGCCCGGTGGCCAGCGACACGGCACCGCTCCCGAGGGCCGCGGATCCGAGTCCAGCAGCAGTCTCACCAGACGCGACACGCCAGACCCGCACCGACACCGACTTCCAAGGAGCCATCATGACGAACCCCACCTGGGCCTTCGAGACCAAGCAGATCCACGCCGGTCAGACCCCCGATTCAGAGACGGGCGCCCGTGCTCTGCCCATCTACCAGACCACCTCGTTCGTGTTCGAGGACACCACGCAGGCCGCGGCCCGCTTCGCGCTCGCGGAGCTGGGCCCGATCTACACGCGCATCGGCAACCCGACCCAGCAGGCGGTCGAGGACCGGATCGCGGCGCTCGAGGGCGGCGTCGGCGCGCTTCTGGTCGCCAGCGGATCCGCCGCGAACACCCTCGCGATCCAGAACATCGCGGAGGCGGGCGACCACGTCGTGTCGAGCCCTTCGCTCTACGGCGGCACACACAACCTGTTCGCGCACACGCTGCCCAAGTTCGGCATCGAGGTGACGTTCGTCGAGAACCCGGACGACCCCGAGTCGTGGCGCGCCGCGGTTCGCCCCAACACCAAGGCGTTCTTCGGAGAGTCCATCTCGAACCCGAAGCAGGACGTGCTCGACATCGAGGCGGTCGCGGCCGTGGCGCACGAGGTCGGCGTTCCGCTGATCGTCGACAACACCGTCGCGAGCCCGTACCTCGTGAACCCGCTCGCGTGGGGGGCGGACATCGTCACCCACTCGGCCACGAAGTATCTCGGCGGCCACGGCACCGCCATCGGCGGCGTGATCGTCGACGGCGGCTCGTTCGACTTCGGCGCCCACCCGGAGCGCTTCCCCAACTACAACACGCCCGACCCGAGCTACAACGGCCTGGTCTACGGCCGCGACCTGGGCGTCGACGGCATCTTCGGGGTGAACCTCAGCTTCATCCTCAAGGCCCGCGTGCAGTTGCTGCGCGACACCGGCGCCGCGATCAGCCCGTTCAACGCGTTCCTCATCGCCCAGGGCGTCGAGACCCTCAGCCTGCGCGTCGAGCGCCACGTCGAGAACGCCAAGCAGGTCGCCGACTTCCTCGAGGGTCACGCCCAGGTGACGTCGGTCGCCTACAGCGGCCTGGCGAGCTCCCGCTGGAACCACCTCCAGAAGAAGTACGCCCCCAAGGGCGGCGGCAGCGTGCTCGCGTTCGAGATCGTGGGCGGCAAGGAGGCGGGCCAGGCGTTCGTCGACGCGCTGCAGCTGCACTCGCTGGTGGCGAACATCGGCGACGTGCGCTCGCTCGCGATTCACCCGGCGACCACCACGCACTCGCAGCTCAACGAGGCGCAGCAGCTCTCCGCGGGCGTCTCCCCCGCGCTGGTGCGCCTCGCGGTGGGCATCGAGAACATCGACGACATCCTGGGCGACCTCGCCCTGGGCTTCGAGGCCGCAGCCGCGGTCGCGCGGCGGCAGGACGATGCGCTGGCAGAGGCGGTTTCGAACGTGGCAGCACCGGCGTGACCGACCACGTCGACACCGCCTGGGCGCCGGCGGGCGAGGCGAGGGATGAGGCCGGGCCCATTCCCGCATCGTCCGCCTGGCGCCCGGGCGACCACCCCGGCGAACGCAGGTTCGCGCACCTGGGCGAGATCCCACTCGAGGGCGACCCTCGCGGCACGCTCGACGTGACGCTCGCGTACGAGACGTGGGGCGAGCTCAACGACGCGCGCGACAACGCCGTGTACGTGGCGCACGCGTTCACGGGCGACAGCCACGTGCTGGGCGACGCCGGCCCCGGCCACCCCACCGGCGGCTGGTGGTCCGACCTGGTCGGGCCGGGCAAGGTGATCGACACCGACAGGTTCTTCGTGGTGAGCGCCAACGTGGTGGGCGGCTGCCAGGGCTCGACCGGGCCCGCGCACCCGCACCCCGAGGACGGGCGCCCGTGGGGCTCGAGCTTCCCGTACGTCACGCTCCACGACCAGGTGGTCGCGGAGGCGCGCCTGGCGGACCTGCTCGGCATCGACGCGTGGGCGCTGATCCTGGGCCCGTCGATGGGCGGAATGCGGGCCGTCGAGTGGGCGGCCACGTACCCGGAGCGGGTGCGGGCCATCGCGGCGATCGGCACAACGGCGGCCACCACGGCCGACCAGATCGCCTGGCATGCGTCGCAGGCGGCCGCGATCCGGCTGGACGCGAACTTCCGCGGCGGCGACTACTACGACGCGCCCGACGGCGAGGGCCCGCACCACGGGCTCGGGCTGGCGCGCGTGATCGCGCACACCACCTACCGGTCCGCGCCCGAGCTCAACGAGCGGTTCGGCCGGTCCGTCCAGGACGGCGACCCGCTGCGCCCGGAGGGGTTCTTCCAGGTCGAGTCCTACCTGGACCACCACGCGGACAAGCTGGCGCGGCGGTTCGATGCGAACTCGTACCTGCGGATGCTGCACGCGATCAACACGCACGACGTGGGCCGCGGCCGCGGCGGCGTCGAGGCCGCGCTGTCACGCTACGAGGGCGAGGCCCTGGTGGTCGCGATCGACTCCGACCGCCTCTACCCCCTGGCCGACGCCGAGCGGCTCGCCGGTGCGATCCCGCGCGCCGAGCTGGTGGTGCTCCACAGCGACATCGGGCACGACGGCTTCCTGGTGCCCGATTCGGGGTTGAACGATGCGGTGGCCGGGCTGCTCGAGCGGGTGGCGGTGGGGGTGGGCGCGTAGAGCGTCGAGTCCAACATCGCTCGGTCCACGCTGGGGTGGTTCGACAAGGGCGCGGCAAGCAGGTCGGACCTCTGGATGAGGCGTCGTCGCGGCCGTAGCTGGCCACGATGGCGACGTCGAGCTCGTTCAGCACCCGGAACATGCGCGACATGCACAAGGTCGTGCGCCCCGACTCGAGATCGACCATGTAGTCGCGGGTGAGCGCGAGCCGCTCCGCCAGCGCTGCCTGGCTGATGCCCGCCTCCTCACGCGCGTCCGTGACGACGGCGGCGAGGTCCTGCGGCTTGCGTGCGGTCAGTTTCGGCATGGCACCGTTCCTTGCGTGGCGTCGGCCCCGGTCTCCGAGATGTGGGAATGTCGCCACACTGCCCGATGTGGGAAATATCCCGCAATCGCAGTAGTGGGGATTTTGCCGCTACCCCGGCAACCGCCGATGTCCCGTCGGCGCTGTTCCGCTCAGGGCCGGAACAGCCCGATCACACAACGCTCAAGCCTCCCCCACCACCAGGCCGAGCTCAAGCAGCTGGGCGACGAAGGCTCGCACTTCGGGCATGATCTGCTCGGCGGGGACATCGTAGGCCTCCACGAGCTCTGCGACGATGGCCGCCTCGCTCAGCGTGCCGTCGATGCGCACCCAGATCTCGAGGGCTGTGCCCTCGAAGATGTACGGCACCTGCTGCTCCTCGAGGCGCGGGAGGTTGAGCACGGTGGCGCGGGTCTCCGAGGCCACCTCGGCAAGCCCCTCGGTGCGGGTCAGCGGGGTCGGCTCGGTCATGGGTTCATCCTGCCTGCTCACCTACCGTGAGCGGTACCGCTCGGCCGCGATGTTGTCCCCGCGCCCGGCGAGGAGCTCGACGACGCGACGGCCGGGCCGCTCGAGCTCGCGTTCTGTTGATGACATGAGGTCTTCCTCCCAATCACGAGACCCAACTGTCAACAACGTCCGTCAGTTCTAGAGCTAGAGCGATCCGACCAGGCTCATGCCGACCGCGCTGAGTGCCAGCACCCCGGCAATCGCAACGTGTCGTCCGCGCGAACGACCCGCCATGACCGGTCCCATCAGCAGCGCAACAGCGGGAGCGACCACAAATGTGGCGTACCGCTCGTACAGCCAGGGAAGTTGCGAGAGCACGGTGAAGCCCGCGACGAGCGTCGCGACCAAGGCGATGACCCTCCATGGGTCCGCAACCTGCCCGGCTGGTCCCTGCTCCCGCCACAGTCCGAGCAACCCCGCGACCAGCAGACCTGTCGCCAACGCGACCATCGCCCCGTAGGCGACCGACCCAAGACCGCCCAGGGCGCCCAGCACCCTTCCGAGCGGCCCGACTGGCATCGGCGCGAGCACCGCGACAACCGCCATGGCAGCGCCTGCGGCACCCACCGCGAGCCAGTTCGACCAACCACGAGGCATGCGCAACGTCGGGAGGACCACGAGAAGCAGCACTCCCGCAGTGAGAGCGACGAGCGGTGCGTACGCGACGGTGACGCCGTCGAAATCGCGCGCCTCCGGGAATGTCTCGAGGAACTCCTCGGTGTACTGGCCGCCGTAGACGGCCCACGTGGCGACGATGCCCGCGCCAGCCGCTAGCCCGAATGCCCCGAGCCACACAGCCCAGTCCACGAGTCGGCGCCGTGTCGACTCGGCCACCACCACGATGGCGAGTCCCAGCGCCAGCGGCGCGAGCGAGGGCTGGAGGTTGACCGCGATCGCCACCAAGACGACCTGTCCCCAGCGCCTTCGTGTCAGGAATGCGAGGACGAGGACGAGCACCGCGGGCCAGATCGGATGCACCCGAGCGCTGAACAGCGCGAGCGAGTACGCGGCGAGAGGAAGGACAGCCACCACGCCGAGCCGGCGCCCGACCAGGACAGCCGCGCACGTCGCCGCGGCGAGGGAGACGAGGCGTCCCACGAGCAGGGCGGGGGCGCCCGTAGCGACGATCCCTCCGACCAACCACGAATACAGGGGGCTGATGCCCTGACCGACCACCTCTGTGTTGAGCGCGGGCCACACCGCGCCGCTGTGCTCGACAACCGGCAGGTACCAGGTCACCTCATCGGGGCGGCCCGGCAGAGCCACTGCGATCAGCGCGTTGGCGGCGAGGAGGCCGCCAAGGACCCACCAGATCGCTCGTGTGTTCGCAACACTACGATGCGGACCTGCGAAACGGGGTTCCGTCGGCGCACTGGTTCGCTGTGTCAACTCGTCGCTTTGGCCGCTCATCGGTAGCATCGATCCTCCCTGGTAGTCGGAGCCCGCGCCGCCCATACGTCTAGTTGCGTTCGGACTCGAGCCAATCGCTGACGAGCTGACCGTCAACATATCGATGGATGGCATAGTCATCTCCCCCGGCGCGGCTGACGTCGACCAGCCCGACGCCGCTCTGCGTCAGCTCGTCCACAAGCTCGCTATCGGCGCACTCAACCACATTACGTTGGACATAGATCAGTTGAGCTCCGCGAACCGAGCAGTCGCTCGATACGACCAGATCGCCGGGCTGCGCAATTTGCCTCGCCGCGCTCCACACTGCAACCCGAGCCGACGCATGTTCGAGCGCGCTGCGAACTGTCAGATCGATGTACGCCACCGATACCACCAGACTCGCGACCAGCACGACGGCAGCCCACCGGAGCCTAGGCGCGCCAGAGCTTCGCACAGCCACGGCGGCAAGGAGCGCCACCGCGAGCGTGACCTTGTTCGTGTCGTAGACATAGGTGCCGGCGTGACCCGCGAGCACGAGGTTCTCTGCCACACCCACAAGGAGCACTGTGCACAGCAAGCGGGCGTACCAGTCGATCCGGTGGAGGCGAATCGTCATCACGCGGTGCACTCGCGGGCGGAGCATCAGGGTGATCGCAACCAGCGGCACCATCGCGAGCGCCCATGCCCAGAAAACCTTCGCCAGACGCACGATGTTGAGACCTCGAGCATCAGCTCGCTGCGTCATGTGCGCCACGATCTCTGAGAGCGGGACGAGGCCACTCCATTGGTAAGCGGTCAACGCGAGCGCAGTCAGGACGCCCGCACCAATGCTCAGCGCCGCGGCACGATTCAGCCGCACGCTCCCAGGACGGAACCAGAGCGCGACCGCGATGACCACGAAGATCAGGATTCCGGTCCACTCGCTATAAGCTGCGGCGAAACTGGCGGTCAAGAGCACCGCAGGCACGTACCGTGCCTCGGGAGCTGTCGCGAGGAGGAGGAGGGTTCCAGCCAACGCGACCTGCACCACCGAGTGGCCCCAGTAGCCGAAGAAGGCCGATTGTAGACCCACGGGGGATACGAGGTAGGCCGCCGCGATGACGATTGCCCAGGCCGTGCCGCGGGGTCGGCCCACGAGGAGACGACGCGCGGTCAGGAAGAGCAGAGCTGTCGTTGCTGCCGCGAGCGTCAGCCCCAAACCTCTGATGACGGCCAACGAAGGCTCGGCGACGGCAGATACCGCCGCAGCCAGGACGAAAGCGCCCGGCGGGAAGGATGTATAGAAGAGGAGCCCAGCGTCCGATTCCACGCTCGAACCTGGGAGGTTGTCGATCCCCCGGTCGGCGATGTCTCCGAACGTGAACACGGGCAGCAGGCGGGTTTCGTCAACCTCGTGCTCGCTGAGTGCGAGAACCGTGGCTGCGACGTGCGACGGAGCATCGTCGTTGAGCGCATAGCCCAGCGCGGGCGCGCGCAACCACGCCTGTCCGAAGGCGACGAGCGCGCCGACAAGCACCGCAGCCAGCGCGATCTCGGCTACGAGCCGGACCCCCGAGCGCGGCACATCCTGCGAATCTCGTGATCGCTGACGACTGCGCGTGACAGGTACGGGGGTGGTCACGGGAGCGCTCCCTCGCCGCGCGACTCAGCGAGCAGCGAGCGGGTCAGATCGATCGCCGCCGCGGCCCTCGCCGCGCCCTCACCCGGACTTCCGGGGCGCATCTCGATCGAGATGGCGCCCTGGTACCCGACGTCGCCGAGCGCGGAGAATCCCGCCGCATGGTCGACCACCATATTCTCGATCTCCCCAAGTTGAGGTGCGCTCACGTGGTAGTGCCGTAGCAAGCTGGCGTGCTCGCGCACCGCGTCACCGATGTGGTCTCCCGCCAAGGTCATGCCGGCAGCGTCAAGGTGAAGCCCGAAGCCGGGGTGGTTGACATCTTCGACCAGGCGAGCACCGGCGGCGGCGGTCGTGACGAAGCTGCAGGCGTACTGCGGGGGATTGGGCTCGATGCATAGGCACGTGCCCGCTGCGGCCGCGATCGCGCCCAGTTCGGAGAACACCTCGACTGCAAGAGGCCAGACGCTCGCCTCTGTCGCGCCGTCAGGCACCTGCCTGTTGCGAGGCGAGCCGAACACCAGGACGCCGACATCCATGCGGCCCGCAAGCTCGACGAATCTCGCAAGGTGATCGATGGCCGCACGCCGCGTCGACGCGTCCTGGAACAGGGTCAGGTCCTCACGCCCAAAGAGCATGGACTGGAATGCCACGACCTCGATCCCATGATCACTCCAAAAGGACACATAGCTGCCAAGCTCGACGTCAGAGACATTGGTCGGATCCTTGAAGACCTTGGTCGGCGCGATCTCGACCGCGGCGACCCCCAGGCCCTGGAGCGCACGGGCAACCTCTGCCTCCTCCTCCGCGGGCCACGCGATGTTGGAGATCGCCAAGCGCGGTGCGGTCATGCCGCGCGCTCGCTTCGCACGAAGGCTGCGAGGCCGTCAAGCACTGCATCTCGGCCGTAGAGGTAGCCGTCATGTCCGTTCCACACATGCGCGTGCACCGAGCGCATGTCATAGAGGCCGGACCGCATACCGTCGGGCCGGTTGTCGAAGTCGCGTCCGAAGGCGTGACGCGCTACGTCCCGGGTCGAGACGGGCTCCGTCGCGAGGTTCACCAGCGGCAGATTGTGCGCGATGATCCGGTCGAGGTCCTCGGCGAGCCAGCGCAGGTCGTAGTACTGAAACACCCCGTCCGCATGGATGCGCTCCACGTTGTTGTCGTGCAGCAGGTCGTAGATCACATTCTTCTTGATCCCGGGCCCGAACAGGCCCGGCAGGCGCACGATGTGGACCGACGGGAACTGCCCCGTCGCGAAAGCCTCGAGCCCGAGCCGGTGGAGCCCGTAGGGATGGAGACCGTCGGTTGGCGGTTCGGTCTCCTCCGTCACCCCGACGGGGTCCCGGTACACGTCGATCGTCGAGACCAGCACCAGACGTTCCGCATCGATCGACTCGAGAGTCCGCTTGAGCTGCTCGATGTGCGCGACGTCGTCGTCCGGGTTCTGGTTGATCCGCCACTTCTCCGCCTTGGCCGCAGTGAACACGACCGTCTCGAAGGAGCGACCGGCGATCTCTGCCACGTTCGCCGAGTTGTAGAGCTCGTCGTACTCGCGAGCCGCCCGCAGGTTGCTGCCGACGAATCCCGTATAGCCGATCAATGCTGTTGTCATGCTGTCGTCGCCTCCTGTGACCGGGTCGAGCGATACCGTCCCGCGACGGCCCGGAACAGGACACCGAGGACGTGGGCGTTGCCTCTGATCGGGCTGATCTTCGTGGGGACCTTGCCCTTCGGGTACGTCCGGGTCACGGGCGTCTCAGCGGTCGCGAATCTCGGGAGGCGACCGGCCTCGATCGCCAGGTGATAGTGCAGTTCATAGGTGACGAATACATCCCGGAAGGTGTCCACCTCGGCGTCGCCGAGGAGGCGTGCGCTGTACGCCCGGAACCCATTGGTGGTGTCGGTCTGACGGACGCCCGAGGCCAGCGAGATGAGCGGCGCGTGCAGCACCTTGAGCCCGACGAGCCGTGACAGCGGCGTGTTGATGGCCCGGCCGCCCGGGATGAAGCGCGACCCCTGGACGTGGTCGACGCCCGACTCGAGCAGTTCCAGGAAGGTGGGGATCGCCTCGACGCCGTCCTTGCCGTTCCCGTCGATCACGACCACACCGGCATACCCCTGCTCGAGGCAGAAGTCGAACGCCATGCGCATCTGCGCGCTGAGTTTCCCGGGCCCGAGCTTGGTCAGCAGCGCCGTCACGCCCACCGATTCCAGGTACGAAAGGTCGAGCGACCCGTCTGTGCTCCCACCGTCGGCGACGATGACGTCGGCCGCTGGCGCCACGTCCTGCATCCGGCGCAGCTGCGCCCGCACCTTGTCGCCTTCGTTGATCACGAACACGCACACCGCGTATTGATGGTTGCGGGGCCGCAGCTTGTCTGTCCGGTACGCGGGCACCTCGCGGGTCAGCGCGCTCTCAGGCAACATTCCTCCTGGTCTCGTCAGCGATGAGCTGGTCGCTCACGATCTCCTCCATGAGGTAGTACGCCGGTTCGTTCCGCGCCTCCGACAACAGCCGACCGATGTACTCGGAGACGACCGCGAGCGACAGGAAGGTGAAGAAGAACATGATCCCCAGCTGCAGGTTGGTGGTCGCCCACCCACGTTCGACGCCATCAGCGAGCAAGTAGGTGAGGATCACGTAGCCCGCGTAGCCGAGGTTTGCGAGCGCGACGATCACTCCGGTCGTCGCGACCAGCCGCAGGGGCGCGAGAGAGTAACTCGTGATCATCTCCACGGCTTCGCGGAAGTCGGATCCGGGACGCTTGCGGCCCGCACTTGTGTTCTCGCCCGACGGCGTTTGCGGGCTGTAGTCGAACTCGACCACTTCGAAGCCCACGTGGCGGATCAGGTGCCGAAGATAGCGGTGCCGGCGTCGAGCGCTCAACAGGGTGTTCGCGGCACGTCGCGTGAAGCCGGTCAGGTAGGTCGATTGAGCAGGGATACGGATGCCGAGGATCTTGCTGTTGTACCAGTAGAACAGCGCCTTGCCCCAGGCGCGTGCGCCACGAGTGAGGGGAACCACGCTCACGCCCTGCACGATGTCCGCCGACTGCACCCGCGCCACGACCAGAGGGATCTCCGCGACCGGATCCAGAGACGGATCGAAGAGCACGATGAAGTCACCGATCGCGGTGTCCAGCCCGCTGAAGAGCGCGGTCTCATAGTCGAAGCGACGTGAGAGTCGGATGACGCGGACACAGGACAGCGTGCGCAACTCCTCGCGCAGGGCCACCACCTGCGCGGTGGCGAGTCCGTTGTCCACCACTACCAGCTCGAAGTTCGTGTAGCGGTCAGCCAGCGTGCGCTGGACATCGCTCACGATCCCGATCGCGTTCGAGGTGGTCGCATCGAACACTCCGACCACGCTCACGAACACATCGTCTCGCACGACGACTGGCTCACTGGGAATCACTGGCGCACCTCCGTCTTCACACCTCTGCCGTGTTGGACCAGGGCGTGGGATAGCTCTTCGAGGACATCGTCCACGTTGTCAATCTTTGCGCCCAGCACATAGTAGTAGCCATCGATGCCCGCGTCATTGCGAACCAGAATCGGGCGGCTGTCGGAGGCGTCGGACAACCTGAGAACCGCCTTGACCTCAGTGACCGAATCGACGTATTCGAGATCGGCGAGACTCGGAACGTACCGGCGGGCGTCGGCAATCATCGGGCGGAAGTTGGAGGGCTGTGCAGCCAGATCGACCCGGCTCGCGATGGGTCGGGGGTCCGGCGCCTCCGCGGAGTCGAACCAGCGGGCGTGAGGGGTGTAGCGGACGTGAGAGAGGGTGTGCAGCCCGCGCGCCGGGAACGGCATGAGCGAGAAGAAGGGCCCATCCATGACGGTGATCGCAGCGTTGCGCAGCTGGTCGGGCACCCTTACCAGGGCCATCTCGGTGATCTCGAGTTGGAGAGGGATCAACGGCAGCCCCGCGGAACGGTGGAGCTCGTTGGTGGAAGCGTAGACACTGCTGATCGCGAGGGGAGCGCAATAGACGTCGCCGTCCGCTGTCGTGATACTGACCACCGACCCGGAGCTCTCGATTCTCGCAACCCTGCGGTTATGAAGGATCTCCACCCCGCCAGCCCGAGCGACGCGGTCGAGCATCAGCGTGCGCAGGACGCGCGCATCGAATGCGAACTCCTCGACCTCCCAAGCCTTCTCGATGTGTCCCGGTGAGAACCACGCCTGCTGCGGTGGTCGCACTTCGGAGAGCGGCGCGCCTATGCGCTCGCAGAACGTCTCGAACTGACGCGCATTGACTTTGGAGAAGGTCGACGCGATGGCGTAGAAGTGGCGAAAGGACGTGTAGAGCGCGGGCGAGTGCTCGTCGGACCAGGCGCGCGAGCTCACCCTCGACCGGTAGGCCGTGAGGATGCTGCGCGGATAGTGGTACCCGTGGTGGACGCGCGCCTGGTTGACGTAGGAGGCGCGCTCCATCGCCGTGGACTCGGCCTCGATGACGGTGACCCGAGCCAGCCCCAGCTCCTCTCGCAGATACAGCGCGATGCGCAGGCCGAAGAAACCTGCACCGATCACGATCGCGTCCGAGCGTGCGGTCACCGGCGATACATCCATCGTCGTGCGAGGAAGTTCCACGCGAACACGGTCACCGTGGCGACGGCCTTGGCGACGAGGTAGTACCAACCAAGCTTCTCAACAAAGACCCACATCTGACCGTTGAGCAGCAGGAGTCCGATCGCGCCGATGACGCCGAATAGCGAGAAACGCACCCACGGATGAGCGACGCGCGGGTCCCGGAACACGAACCGCTCGCTCAGGACGAAGACGACTGCGAGGCCTGACAAGAAACCCGACGTGCTCGCCATGAGGTAGTGCACAGAGAACACGTCGGCAAGGAGTGCCAACGTGCAGAAATCGACGATGAGGCCGACAGCAGCTGTCCATCCGTAGCCCATGATCTGGCGGACGAGCGACCCAGCCCTCGGCCGATCAGAGGCATTCGGTGCGGCAGCATCGGCGACGGCAGGTGCGCCTGGACTTCGTCGCTCGCTCATGCAGCCCCCTCAGATTGCGAACCTGCCGAGCACGACGCGGGCACGGAGACGCTCGGTCCCGACAGCGCCACAGACGTCGCGGCTCGGGCTTTTCCCGGGAAGTGTACCGCCTGGATGTTTCGCCCACACTTCACGGTTGCGCCCAACGACAACCAGGCTCCAACCGCGAACGGAGCCGCTCAAGTGGCTATGGCACGCACGCGTGCACCTCGGGGGCGATCTCCTCGGCCCGCGCCTCGTAGGCCTCGGCGAGCTCGTCGACGATGGCGGACTCGGTGCGCGTGCCGTCGATGCGCGTCCAGATCTCGAACGCGGTGCCCTCGAAAATGTACGGCACCTGCTGCTCCTCGAGCCGCGGGAGGTTCAGCACGGTGGCGCGGGTCTCGGAGGTGACCTCGGCGAGGCCCTCGTGGCGGGTCAACGGGGACGGCGTGCTCATGCGCCCATCCTTCCCGATCGGGCGTGCGCGAGCGGTCAGGCGACGGTGACGCGACGCACGGACGCCGCGTTCCCGGCGCCCGCATCGTCCACCGATGCCGTGAGCACGATCTCCCGCCCGGCGATCCGCGTCCCCGGCTCGATGCCGAGCCGCGCGGTGATCCCGGCGCTGCCGCAGTGGCCGAGCGCGCCCACGTAGGTGAAGGTTGCGCGGCCGCGGGCGGCGTCGACGGCGAGGCTCCAGCCCTCCTCGGCGCCGCGGTCGAGCAGGTGCCACGCGGGGTCGGCGTCGAACCACACGCCGGGGGCGTCGACGGTGAGGGTGGCCCGACGGATCGGGGTGCCGTCGGCGGATTCGTAGACCACGCTCGCGCGCAGCAGCAGTGCGGCGGCGCCGTCGCCGGCGGCCTCCATCGCGGCGATGTCGGACAGGTGCAGCTGGCCGATCGGCGCGGCCTCAACCGGCGCCTCGTGCGAGGCGCCGCCTGCGAGCGTGGCGTCGACAAAGGTGGTCGGCGCGGCTGCCGCCATGCGGCGCGCCTGCCCCTGCGTCAGATGTGCGTCCACCGGGCCCTCTCCCGTAAGTCGGGCCGGGTACCCCCTCAGGCACCGCGGCCGTCGTCGTGCCTGACAGACGCAAATTACCGTGTCATGCGGCCCGTGCGACAGCGCGAGTGCGAAACGTCTCACCGGGGAACATCAGGGGTGATTCGGACAGTGCGGACACCGCGCCGGGAGGCCCGACGCCGCGGGCTCAGCGGACCGTGAGCGATACGGGCGCCAGCGTCAGCGTGGACCCCGCCGAGCTCGCCATGGCGTTGAGCGTGACCGCGAGCGACGCGGTCGGGCTCGCGCCCTCGGGGAACGTGACGTTGAGGGTGGACGTCTGCCCGTTCGGCGTCAGGTCCGCCCCGCTGTAGCGGAAGCGCACGCTGCGCACCCCGCCGGAGACCCCGATCTCCTCGAAGGTCCAGTTGGCTCCGGTCACGGACATCGGCGCGCCCGCAGCGGTCGCGGGGAACGATGCGATGGCGACGATGCTCGAGACCGCTCTGCCGGGATTGGGGTTGTACGGTCCGGCATGGCGAAACCGGAAGCCGACGCGGTAGCCGCCGCCGTTGTGGCCCGACGAGAACGCGCTGTTCCAGACGAGCACGCCCTGCACGGCGGCGGTGCGGGTGGTGGTGACCTGGGGAACGGCCACGCCGTTCGAGGTGCCGTCGCCGGCGAAGGCGACGGTGAAGGCACCCAGGCCGGCGTTCGACTTCTTGTCGACCGAGAACTCGAGGGCGGCCGTCACCGAGCTGGTCGCGTCGAGGGATCCACTCTGATACGTGAACTCGAGCACGCGGTCGGTCGAGGTGTTGCTCTCGCTGGTGAGCGTCCACGCCGAGCCGACGATGCTCGGGGCGTTGGTCGAGACGACCGACTTGGGCAGCGCGACCGTGAGCGTCACGTCGCCGACGAGGTACCCGTCGGGGGCGACGCCGTCGTCGAGATAGCCGAGCACCGCTCCGACGTTGACCTTGGACGCCGTCTGGTTCGCGTACGTCGCGCCCGACGTCGCGAAGATGAGCTGGCCGGCCTCGCGCACGGAGGTGGCGGCGGCCGGAGCCGCCGTGGCGATCAGGATCACGGGGGCCTACCAGACGGCGCCCTGAAGGACGCGCCGGCGCGACACGGACCGCGGGCGCGACGTCGCGGGTGCAGACTCTGGCATCACAACCTCAGCAGGACGGGGGCGCCCCTCAGCGAGCGCCACACCCCGCCAACATCACGGCGTGATACCTGGGACGTGCGGCAACGAGACGCACCTCACAGCAAGTTCGGAGGCTGGGCGCGGCGGTTCAGCCGCCGGACGCGATCGGGTCGAGCCCGCCGAGCGTCGGAGCCAGCGAGGCCGGGGACGCCGTATCCGGGGCGACGAACGCGTACGCGGCGATCAGCGCGATCACCACAACGGTGAGCACGATCGCCCAGCCAGGAGCACCGGCGTGATCACGCATCATCCACGGCTTGTCGAGCGAATGCCTCTTGCGACCCACGTGTCGACGTCCCATGTGAACTCCCCCCGAGCCCCGCACCGGTACGGCAGCACTCTAAAGTGACAAATGGGACATGCGCTAGGCGCGATCGCGAGAGTTTACCTGCGCGTCACAACCGTCAAGCGGAACTCGCCTCGGAGCGCTATGGCCGCTTGACCTTGAACGTGTTGCTCCAGCTCGGGTACGAAGGCGTCGAGGTCAACTGGAACGTCACGTCCATCGGCGAGGCGCCGGTTCCGCTCGCGTAGGTGAATACCGCGACGAGCGGCACATCTACGGTCGCTCCCGTGCCCGCAGTCACAGAACGCGTGAACTGCATGTTGCCCAGAGCACCGCTCACATACGTCCACCCGCTGATCGACACACCCGTGATCGTCGCCGGCGACGTGACGGTCCAGACAAGCGACAGTGACAGCGACGTGACGTTGCGCGGAACATTCGCGTTCAAGTTGACTTCGTTGCTACGGCCCGTGGTGATCCCCCCCGTGACAGTCAGGCCCGTCGAACTCGCTGTCGCGGGGCTCGCGACCGCGAGCATGATCGCCGGAGTCGCCCAGGCTGCGCCCTGCATCACGCGTCGGCGGGAGACGCCAGTGGTCTTCTCGGTCATGTCGCTCCTCGGTCGGGGATCCGCGGCCGCCCCTCAGCTGCCACTCGGTCACTCATAGGGTAGAGATCAACTAAGCATGTGACAAGCGCCACATCCTGAGCACGAAACTCTACCTGAGTATCGGCATGCAGCGCGCGAATCTGAAGAAGCGCTTGCTGGGGTGCTACCTTCCAGACGCCCGGGCGAGCCGAGCGTCTGGGCGGGCGAGGTCCGGCTGGCTAGGCCGTGTTGATCAAGTCTGATTTGATCCAGATCAGCGTGGCGGCGAGGCTGACGGCGGCGCGGTAGGTGCGGACGAGCTTGTCGGAGCGCATCGCGATGCCACGCCACTGCTTGAGCCTGTTGAAGCAGCGCTCGACGACGTTGCGGCCCTTGTATCGCTCCTGCTGCTGGTCGCCGAAGTCGATCGGCCGGCCCGGCTTCTTGCGGCGGTGCGCGATCTGATCGTCGCGCTCCGGGATGGTCGCCGCGATCCCTCGCTCGCGCAGCCATGCCCGGTTCGCCTTCGATGGGTAGCCCTTATCGGCGAGTACACGGTCGGGGCGGGTGCGGGGCCGGCCCTTCCCGTCGCGGGGCACGCGGATGTCCTCGAGCACGGCGGTCATCATCGTGGTGTCGTTGATGTTCCCGCCGGTGATCATCATCCCCAGCGGCCGGCCGCGACCGTCGCAGACCAGGTGCAGCTTGGTCGTGAGCCCGCCCCGGGAGCGGCCGATCCCGTGATCAGGCGGCTCGAACCACGGATTCTTGTGATTCGGCAGAGCCCCCTGTGTCCCGGGCGAGGGTCGCGCCGTGCTGATGCACACGCGCGATCGTGGAGTCGATCGAGACGACCCAGTCGATCTTCCCGGCAGCGTCAGCCTGCTTCTGCACCTCGGCGAGCAGTCGCTCCCAGGTGCCGTCCTCGGCCCACCGGTTGAACCGCTTGTAGATCGAGTTCCACTTCCCGAACCGATCCGGCACGTCCCGCCACGGCGCCCCGGTCCGGTACTTCCACGCCATCCCCTCAACAGTGAGTCGGTGATCTGTCCACGGCCGCGACCTCCCGGTCGCCGTCGGCATCAACGGCTCCATCACGGCCCACACCTCGTCAGAGATCTCCTGTCGCGTCACCGTTCAAGACTTGCCCACCGAGGAACGAAACCTCTTGATCAACACGGCCTAGGAGGCCGCGGTCAGCGTGACCACGATCTGGTTCGGGCTCAACACCGCCGGACCAGCCGAAGTGAACGTCACCGTCTGGACAACCGAGTCAGGAGCCGACTTGAATACAGGCGTCCACTCCGCGGAGAACACGGCGTCGCCCGACCCGGCGGGCACTGTGAACTGCGCCACGACGGTTCCGGGGTTGCCGAAGGTCCACGCCGCCCCGCTGTAGGAGCCCGCAGACGAGAAGTGGCCCAACTCGTAGGTGATCGTCGCGGTGACGGTGTACGCGGAGGCGGCGCGCGGCGCTGTCACGTCAAGCGTCAGCGTGCCGGGATCGGTCGACGCACCGACGTGGACCAGATTGTCGCTGGTGGCACGCGCCGGCACCGCCGTCGCGAGCACGATCGCCGGCGTCGCCCACGCCGCACCCTGGATGATTCGTCGGCGCGAAACGGGCTCTTCACAGATGAGGCTGTAGGAGTGGTCTGAAGCCGCCGGCCTCGAGGAGTGAGCGGGCGATGTAGTGGGTGAGATTCCGAAAGCCCAGGGCCGAGCCGCGCAGGTGCTCGAGGCGTCCATTGATCGCCTCCGTCGGTCCGTTGGATGTGCCGGGGCGGTCGAAGTACGCGAGGACGTCGGACTTGCGGTTGTTCAGGGTGCGGCCGAGTTGTCGCAGCTCGACCAGTGCGGCAGGGACGCCGGTGCGTAGCGACTCGATCAGCGCCGTGAAGTCGGCGCGCGCAGCAGCCCGGTCGGGGTTGCGGTAGTTGGTGATGAGGCGCTGGTAGACGCCCCAGGTGACCTCGACCTCAGCGTGGTCGTCGGCGTCGAAGAGGGCGTCGAGCCGATCCCACTGGCGTTCGGTGAGGAACTCGAGCCCTGTGTGCAGGACCCGGCGGGACATGTAGAGCGGGTCGCCCGCGTGACCGCGATGTCCATGGATGGCCTGTTGGATGCGGCGTCGGCACTGGTCGAGGGCGTCGCCGGCGAGACGCACGACATGGAACGGGTCCATCACGGCCGTCGCGGCAGGCAACTCTTCGGCTGCGGCGGTCTTGAAGCCCGCGAAGCCGTCCATCGCGATCGTTTCGATTCCGTCGGCCCAAGCCTTGGACCGTTCCGATAGCCATGTTTTGAACACGGCCTTGGACCTGCCAGGG